>WGBN01000128.1 GCA_015494245.1 Saprospiraceae bacterium
ATTTCCTATCTTTGCTACTTCCAAAAGCAGAAAAACAACACGCCCAAAAATGATGACGCGTAAAGAAATCCAGCAGATACGCCAGCCTTTGTACCGGAAAATCATCAGATACCTCTGGTATGCTTTTGGAGTGGGTGTACTTGCGCTTATCTTTCTCTTCGTGGGCCTGTCGTTTTCGGACCTGCCCAACACCCGCGAATTGGAAGACCCACGCAGCGAACTGGCCTCCGAAGTTTATGCTGCCGACGGCAGTGTGTTGGGGCGCTACTTCATCGAAAACCGCGTGCGCGTCAAATACGAAGACCTCTCACCGCATCTCATTCATGCCCTCATAGCTACCGAAGACGCGCGCTACTACAAACATTCCGGCATAGATTTCAAAGCGCTTGGCAGGGTCTTCTTCAAAACCGTCATCCTGCACCAGCGCAGCTCGGGCGGAGGCAGCACCATTTCTCAGCAGTTGGCTAAGCTGTTTTTTACAGACAAACATGCCAAAAATCTGCGCGAACGCGCCCTGCAAAAACTCAAAGAGTGGATCATCGCCACCCGCCTGGAACGCAAATACACCAAGGAGGAAATCATCGCCATGTACCTCAACAAGTTCGACTTCCTCTATGAAAGCGATGGCATCAAGGCCGCAGCCGAAAACTACTTCGGCAAAGAACCCGATTCCCTCAACATAGAGGAAGCCGCCATGCTGGTAGGCATGCTCAAAAACCCCTGGATATACAACCCCATGCGCCCCGAAAGCCATGACAATGCCCTGCAGCGGCGCAATGTAGTGCTCTACCAGATGTACCGCGGCGGCTACCTCACCAAAGAAGAAAAAGACTCCCTCCAGGCCCTGCCCATCAAAGTCAGAAAACGGGCCTACAACATGCATAACAACGGCCTGGCGCCCTACTTCCGGGGCGAGCTTAGCAAGGAAATTCAGCACATCCTCCATCAGGAAGAATACCTCAAACCCGACGGCACAGCCTATGACCTCTATCGCGACGGACTCAAAATATACACCACCATAGACCCCGTCATACAGCGCCACATGGAGGAGACCCTCCAAAAACACATGAAAAAACTCCAAAAAATATTCGACCGCCACTGGAAAGGCATGGACCCCTGGAAGTACAAAACTTCCGAAACCACCCCTGCCGAAATGCGCACCCGCAAACAAAAACTCCAGCGAATGGTCTGGGAGTCAGAAAGGTATCGCTCCCTAAGTGCCGGCCTTATCGGCAAATACAAAAAAGCCTTGCAAAAAGACATCCCCAAACTGCGCCTGCGCGACGTGGACATCCAACGCCTGATCAGCATAGAAAAAGACCCCAAGCGCCTTACGGATATGCAAAAGGCCGGCACCATCTCCAAAAGCATGGCCGAAAACTACCGCCGCGCCCTCCGGCACCAGGGCTGGCCCGAACTGCGCAAAGCCTGGGAAGAACTGCAAAAAACCGCCGAAGAAGTCTTCAACAAACCGGTGGAAATGACCGTCTTCACCTACGAAAACGAAGAACACAAAAAAGACACCGTCATGAGTCCGCTGGACTCCCTCAAATACCACCACAACTTCCTCCAAATCGGCTCCCTCGCCGTGGACCCCACCACCGGCCACGTCAAAGGATGGATCGGCGGCATCAACTACGAGTTCTTTAAGTACGACCACATCCGCTCGCGCCGGCAGGTAGGCTCCACCTTTAAGCCCTTCATCTATGCCACCGCTATCGGAGAAATGGGATTCTCTCCCTGCTTCCGGGTCTATGACCTGCCACAAACCATCCTGCCCGGAGAGGGCAGTTTCTACCTCACCGAAGAGTGGACACCCCAAAATGCCAGCGGCGAATACAGCGGCGAACTGCTCACCCTCAAAGACGCCCTGCGCAAATCCAAAAATACCGTCTCCGTTTATCTGATGAAGCAACTCGGCAGCGTGGACCCCGTACTCGAGCTCATTCGCAACATGGGGATAGACGTAGATGCCAAATACCCCAACGGACGCTATGTCGTTCCCCGCACGCCCTCCATCTGCCTCGGAGCGACCGACCTGTCAGTCTATGAAATGAGCGGAGCCTATACCGCTTTCGCCAACAACGGCGTCTATAACAAGCCCGTTTACCTGCTGCGCATCGAAGACCGCAACGGCCACACCATCTACGAAGGCGAGTCTTACGAACGCCCCGCCTTAGACGAAAAAACCAACTACGTCATGGTCGAAATGCTCAAATACGCCGCCCATCTCTACGACCTAAAAAGCGAAGCAGGTGGGAAAACCGGTACCACCAACGACTATGTGGACGGCTGGTTCATGGGTATCACCCCCACGCTCGTCGTGGGCACCTGGGTGGGCGGCGAAGACCGCTGGATACGCTTCCGAAGCATCACCTACGGGCAGGGCGCCCGCATGGCCAAACCTTTCTTCCGCGAATTGATCAAAAGCCTCGAAAAGGACGAAGACTCCGGCTACGACTACAAAGCCCGTTTCTATGTACCACCCGGCCCCCTCGGCATCGAAATGGATTGCTCTAAATATGAACAGTCCATCGAGGGAGACCCCGAAATTCAAGATGGTCCAAAACCAGAGGGCATCTTTGGGGATGAAGAGGGCGATGAATTTTAATTACTTCCCCCCAACTTCTCCAGAGCTTCCCTGGCCTTCTCATAATCGGGGTCCAACCGCAGGGCCTGCTCGTAATCGGCCCTGGCCCGGTCCGGATGCCCGCTCAATTCTTCAGCCACGGCCCGGAAGTAATAGGCTTTGACGAAAGTCGGATCCATTTCCACAGCTCGCGTAAACTGCTCACGCGCCTCGGGTATGGAATCCATATCGAGATACAACAAACCCGAGTTGTAATAAGCATCGCTGTACTGAGGCTCGAGCAGGATGATTTGGCGATAGATCTCCTGAGCACCCTCCAAATCATCTAAGTAGTTGGAAAGCAGGTAAGCCTTTTTGTGTAGTACGAGGACATTCTCGGGCTCTATGCGCAAGGCGTTGTCGTAATAGCGCAGGGCCTGCTGAGGGTCGTCTTCTTTCCAAAGATCGGCCAGTTGCAGCCAGCCGTCTATCAGCTTGGAATCGTAGTTGACGGCCTTAAAATAAGCCTGCTTGGCTTTTTCTTTTTCGCCCTGGTCCAAATAAATGGTACCCAGCATAAAATAGCCCTCGGCATTTTCGGGGTCCAAAGACAAAATGCGGCCCACGGTCTTCAGCGCATCTGCATGCTGTTTGAGAATGAGTTGAAATTCCGACAGCTTCAGCAGAGTAGGTATGCGCTCCGGATAAAGCGAGGCCGCATAGAGCATGGTGTTCAGGGCTTTTTGCGACTGGTAATAGTCCATATAAATGTCTGCCAGAAGGTGGAGGTAATTGACATTGGTGGAATCCAGCTCCAAGGCCTTGTTCACGTCCGTCAATGCCTGATCATAAGCTTCCCGTTCGTAGTAATAGCGGCCCCGCTCGGCATAGGCTTCGGCATTTTCCGGCTCGGATTCGATCTTTGCAGAAAGCTGCTCCAGCGCAGGGTCTGTCGCGGGCTGCTGTTGCGAATCCCCTGCATCCATCTCTGCCTTTTTGTCCTGGCAAGCAACTAAAGACAATGCAAACACAAATAAAACAATAACTTTAAAACCACTTGGCATCATAAAGCGCTCTTTTTTAGTCAAGACCTCCAATCAGGAATTTTTGCGAAAATACACTCAATTCGAGAAAAAAAGCGTTTTTTGCCACAAAGGATTTGCCATGAAGAATACATTTACTACACTCCATCTCCCAAGCCCGCTTCTGTTCACGGTCTTTTCGCTCGTTTTGCTGCTCACAGGCTCAGCCTGCAGCGGCCCTGCCTGCGGGCGCGACAAAGAGGCCTTTATCGAAAAGATAGACCATTTGGTGGAGCAAGCCGGTAAATTTGATTGGCCCACAGACGACAAGCGCTGGGAAAAATACGACAGCCAATTCGAGAACCTGATCGAAAATTGCTACGACGAATGGGATGAGGAGCTCACAATAGGCGAGCACACCCATGTTGCAACTCAAATCATCACTTACGCTTACCGCCGCGGTGGAGGGAAAAAACTCAAAGGCAAGCTCAAAAAAGAACTCGAAAAACTTAAGGGGAATTCAGAAGAACTGAAAGAAACCCTCAAAGAGGACGTCGCCCCCCTGCTCGAAGAAATCGGCCAGGATATAGAAGAGATGGTAAAGGAACTCGAAGAATAAGTAAGGGAAACCTCCTGCAAAAGGAGGTAATAAGCTCAAACGCCCCCTTAGACCCCAAAAAAAATGATCATTTACCACATCTTGCCGTTGTTTATCACGGCTTTTGCACTCAGCTACCTGCTGATTCCGCACATCATCAAAGTGGCGCACTACAAAGGGTTGTACAAGCCACCTGAAGACCGGGATGCACACAAAGAGGAAACCCCTCGCCTGGGCGGTATTGCCATTTTTTCGGGCCTGACTTTTGCCCTGCTTCTCTGGACTCCCAACCAGTCTTTCAGCCACTTTCAGGCTCTGCTCTCGGCTTTTCTCATCCTTTTTCTGGTAGGCGTGCGCGACGACATCAAGGCCATTTTGCCCGGCAAGAAATTGCTGGGGCAACTGTTGGCAGCTGCCATTGTAGTCTTCAAGGGGAATGTGTTTTTCAAAAGTTTTCACGGCGTTTTAGGCATAGAGCAGATTCCGCTTTGGGTTTCTTATGTCTTTAGCATTTTCACCATCATTTTGCTCATCAATGCCTTCAATTTGATTGATGGAATCAATGGCCTGGCAGGCAGTGTAGCCACACTCTTTTCGATCAGTATAGGCATCTGGCTCTATCTCGCAGGCGCTGAGATAGAGTTTTTGCTGGCCTTTGCCCTGGCAGGCGCTACGCTGGGATTTTTGGCCTATAACTTTCGTTCCAAGATATTCATGGGTGATACCGGCTCCATGCTGTTGGGCCTGGTCTCGGCTGTATTGCTCATCCGCTTTTTGGAGTGGAATGAGAC
>WGBN01000129.1 GCA_015494245.1 Saprospiraceae bacterium
CAGCCAGCGCACCCCGCGTACTCCCTCCGGAAATGACCGAAGAACAAAAGGAAATCTTCTCTAAGCTGCTGCAATCACGCGACTACTTCCTGCTGTGGGGACCTCCGGGTACGGGCAAAACCAGCATCATGCTCAAAGCCCTGGTCCAACATCTCTATGAAAACACTGACGAAAACATCCTTCTGCTTGCCTATACCAACCGCGCCGTAGATGAAATATGCGCCGCCATTGAAAGCATCGGCCCTCAAATGAAAGAGCAATACCTGCGCATCGGATCCTCCTACTCTACCGCCCGCGAATATCGCGACAGGCTGTTGAGCAGGCAGGTCGAAAAAATCAACAATCGCCGCGAGCTGATCGGCCTCCTCAAAGAACACCGCATTTTCCTCGGCACCATTGCTTCATTTGCCGGAAGGCAGGAGATCCTCACCTTTAAGCACTTCAACCGCGTCATCATTGATGAAGCCTCCCAAATACTCGAACCGGCCCTGATGGGGCTGCTCCCCCGCTTTGAACACTTCACCCTCATAGGCGACCACCTTCAACTGCCCGCCGTGGTGGTGCAATCCGAAGAAGCCTCGGCCGTGCGCCTGCACGACCTCAACGAATTGGGCCTGTACAACATGCGCAACTCCCTATTCGAACGCCTCTACCGCCGCGCCAGAGAAAAAAAATGGGAACATGCCTACGCGCGCCTCAGCCACCAGGGGCGCATGCACGCCGACATCATGCGCTATCCCAATGAGCTCTTCTACAGCGGCCAACTCAAATTGCTGCCCGGCGCCCGCGGCCGACAACAACAGCTCCCCCTCCAACTGCCTCTGCCGGAAAATGCCCCCGACTGGCAACGACAATTGGCTCATAAACGCCTGCTCTTCATAGACTGCCCCGTGGACGATAAAACAGCCAACAACAAAACGAACAGCTTCGAAGCCATGCGCATAGCTGAAGTGCTCCTCGCCTTGCGGCAAATGCATGAGCTCGCAGGCCATCCACTCAAAAACGAACAAGTGGGCATCATCACCCCCTATCGCGCCCAAATAGCAGCCATACGCAGCCGGCTGGAAGAACGGGGCATCTCCACCCAAGGCCTCACCATAGATACCGTCGAACGCCTGCAGGGCGGCGCCCGCGACCTCATCCTCATTTCGCTCTGCACCAACAGCCCCAGACAATTGGAGACCCTCAGCTCCCTCACCGAAGAAGGCATTGACCGCAAACTCAACGTCGCCATTACCCGTGCCCGCGAACAAATCGTCCTCTTTGGAAATCGCGAAATACTGTCTGCCTCCCAACTATACAGCAGATTGATACATTAAATGCCCGCAAAAAGCTCGATTTTCGTACCTTTGCCCCATGTATCGGGCAACTGCCCATAAAAAAGGAAGCATGAAGCCTGCCCAAAAATTCAGTCAACTCTTTCCCAAGAGCGTCCGCAAATACCTGTTCAACAGATATTTGGCGGCCAGCGCGATCTTCCTGCTGACATTCCTCTTCTTCGGCCAATACAGCCTCAAAACGCAGTGGAAACTCCGCAAGGCCGAACAACGTCTGCAGCAAGACAAAGATTACTACCAACAGGAAATTGATCGCGCCTGGAAAGAAAAACGCGATTTAGAGCAAAATACCGAAAAATACGCCCGAGAGAAGTACAAAATGTCCAGAAAAGATGAAGAGGTCTTTATCTTTGAGGACGAAAAATAAAACGCGCTCCGAAGCGCCCGAAAACTCAAACCCGCGGGCTAAGGCCCGGCTTTGCAAACCGCTCACAACACAACGAATATGTCAGTATTAGTCAACAAAGATTCACGCGTGATCGTACAGGGATTTACCGGAAAAGAAGGCACCTTCCATGCCGGTCAAATGATTGAGTACGGCACAAACGTAGTCGGTGGAGTGACCCCCGGAAAAGGCGGACAAACCCACCTGGACAAACCCGTTTTCAACACCGTAGCCGAGGCTGTAGAAAAAACCCAGGCCGACACTTCGGTCATCTTCGTCCCCCCTCCTTTTGCCGGCGATGCCATCATGGAAGCCGCTGAAGCAGGTATCAAAGTCATCATCTGCATCACGGAGGGCATCCCCGTTCAGGACATGGTGAAGGTAAAAGCTTATCTGGCCGATAGAGACAGCCGCCTGATAGGCCCCAACTGCCCGGGCGTCATGACTCCGGAAGAGGCCAAGTGCGGCATCATGCCCGGCTTCATTCACAAAAAAGGACACATCGGCATCGTCTCCCGCTCCGGCACCCTTACCTATGAGGCCGTTGACCAGGTAACCCGCGCCGGCATGGGACAAAGCACCTGCATCGGTATCGGCGGAGACCCCATCGTCGGCACCACCACCAAAGAGGCCGTAGAATTGCTGATGAATGATCCCGATACGCACGGCATC
>WGBN01000130.1 GCA_015494245.1 Saprospiraceae bacterium
AGTGAATACCGCTCCATGCAGCGCAAAAGCGTCTGGCGAAAAGTGGCCACTGCCATCTCGGATAAAGACGGGCACTTTGCGTTTGCGTTGAAGAAAGGCGAACGCAACTTCCGCCTCAAACTGATTGGCAGGGACGAAGAGCTCTTCCTGCCCGATAACTTTTATTCCTACAACTACGGTCGCGGCTCGCGGGCACATACCCTGACGCATTTCTTTCTCGACAGGGCCATTTACAGGCCCGGGCAGACGGTTTTTTTCAAGGCCGTTTTGTTGTCTTTTGATGAAAACGAAAAGCCGGAGATTATGCCCCGGCAAGAAGTGAGTATCACCCTGCTCGATGCCAACTACCAGGAGGTGAAAACGCTGAAACTGGTCTCCAACGAATACGGTACGGTTTCGGGTTCCTTCCAGGCGCCCTCTTCGGGCTTGTTGGGGAATATGTACCTGCGCTCCAGCGTGGGCGGCAGGCGCTTTGCCTTTCGCGTCGAGGAGTACAAGCGGCCCAAATTCTTCGTGAAAGCCGAGCCCGTGAAGGGCAGCTTCCGCCTTGGCGAAGAGCTGGTGGTGCCGGGGAAAGCCGAGGCCTATGCGGGATATCCCTTAGACGGGGCCACCGTCAGCTATCGGGTGGTGCGCGAGGTGTCTTTCCCCTGGCTGCCCTGGTGGTACTGGCGTTGGGGCAATCCCTGGGCCGGCGAAAGCACTGAAATTGCGCGAGGAGAGCTGAAAACCGATGTGGACGGTACCTTTAAAATCCCCTTCACGGCTTTGCCCGACAAGAGCATCCCGCAAGACAAAAAGCCGGAGTTTGCCTATACGGTTCATATAGATGTTACCGACATCACCGGCGAGACGCACAGCCTGCAGACCTCCGTGCGCGTGGGCTACGTGGCGCTGAACATCTCTGCCGACTTGCCAGAGCAGATGGAGAGCAAAGAATTGCGCAAGCTGAAAATCGAGAGCACCAACCTGCAGGGCGAGTTCGAGCCGGCCAAAGGGAAAGTCGTGTTGGAACTGCTCAAGGCGCCCGGACGCCCGCTGGTAGAACGCTATTGGGATGAGCCCGACCTCTGGCCCATGAGCAGGGAAGAGTTTTTGAAGAAATTCCCGCAATACGCTTATCGCGATGAAGAAACGCCCTCAAAATGGGAGGTGCAGCGGGAGCTCTTCAGCGCTTCTTTTGATACGGAAAAATCGCAGGAGCTCTTCCTGCCCAAAGTGCTGTTTACCGCCGGCGTCTATCGCCTGCGCATCATCACTCAGGACAAGTTTGGAACGCCCATAGAACGGGAGCAATACCTCAAGTTGTACAACACCGGCAAGGGCCTGCTGCCACAGCCGTCCGTAGCCTGGGCCCTCGGGCCTCAACGCCCCTATGAGCCCGGCGAAGAAGCCTCCTGGTATGTGGGCACTTCCCTCGCAAAACTCCCCGTTTTGGTCGAGTTCGAACGCGACGGAGAACTCCTCTCCCGCGAATGGACGACCGTGCAGGGTCTGCGAGCCCTCCACCGGAAAATCGAAGAGGCCGATCGCGGCAACCTGCAATACATGCTGCACTATGCCGCGCTCAACAGGTCTTATCACGAGTATCAAAACCTGATTGTGCCCTGGACGAACAAGAAACTGAAGGTGGAGTACCGCAGCTTCCGCGACAAACTGCTGCCCGGCCAGGAAGAAAGCTGGGAAATAGCCATCAGCGGCCCGAAGGGCGAGAAAGTGGCCGCCGAAATGGTGGCTACCATGTACGATGCTTCCTTAGATGCTTTCGTGCCCAAGCCCTGGGACTTCCGCGTATGGCCTGAGCGCACTTACGTGCAAAATACCCTGAACTCGCCGGCTTATGCACAACAGAGCCTGCAGACCCTGAGCTACCGCTCTAACAGATACCTCGATCAGGCAAGCAGGACATACCGCCGCTTGAACTGGTTCGATTGGTATGCCTATGGAGGAGGGCCGGTGCTCTATAGGGAAGTTAGCGCTTCCGCTCCCCGAAGAAAGGGAGAGTACCTGACTCTGTCTGCAGAGGAGGAGGCACCTGCAGAGATGAGGGCTGCTGATTCTGCAGGCTATGAAGCCGCTCCGCCACCACCTCAGCCGGAAGTTAAAGAAGCAGACCAGGAAGCGCCCCCGGCTGCTCCCGAAACCCCTGCCGTGCGCGAAAACCTCGACGAAACGGTCTTCTTCATGCCCGATTTGCGCACGGATGCCAACGGCCGCATCATCCTGAATTTTAAGATGAACGAGGCCCTGACGCGCTGGAAGTTTCAGCTCTTTGCACATACGCCCGACTTGAAATACGCTCTGGATACCCGCGAGCTGGTTACGCAAAAAGACCTGATGATCGTGCCTCATCCGCCCCGCTTCCTGCGCGAGGGCGATGAGATTGAGTTTACGGCCAAAGTGGTCAACCTCAGCGAGCAAACCCTCAGCGGCAATGCCGTCTTGCAAATGGTGAACCCGTTGAATTCCGTGCCCGTTTACAAGTGGCTGGACAATCCCGACTTCAACAAGCATTTTACCGTGGAGGCCGGTCGCTCTGCAGCCGTGGCCTGGCGTTTTAAAGTGCCGCCGGTCAATGAGGTGCCTCTGATCGAATATACGGTGGAGGCCGGCGCGGGCGATTACACCGATGCTGAGCGCAACCTGTTGCCCGTGCTCACCGATCGCATGCTGGTTACGGAAAGCATGCCCCTGCCTGTGGGCGGAGGCGAGCACAAGACTTTTGTCTTCGAACGCATGCAAAATCACGGTTCGTCCACCCTTGCCAACAGCGGCTTGACGCTGGAGTTCACTTCCAATCCGGCCTGGTATGCCGTGCAGGCGCTGCCGTATCTGATGGAGTATCCCTACGAATGCAGCGAACAAATCTTCTCCCGCTACTATGCCAACAGCCTGGCGACGACGGTGGCCAACAGCCAGCCGCGCATCAGGGAAATTTTTGAGGCCTGGAGTGAAGAAGACCTCCAAAGCCCGCTGTCTAAAAACGAAGAACTCAAGTCGGCCCTGCTCGAAGAAACGCCCTGGGTGTTAGACGCTCAGTCCGAGGAAGAACAGCGCAAAAACATCGCCCTGCTCTTCGACCTGCACCGCATGGCCAAAGAGCGTGCCCAAGCCATAGACAAGCTGGCTCAGCGGCAGTTGGCCAATGGAGGCTTTGCCTGGTTTGCCGGCGGCCGCGACAACTGGTACATCACCCAATACATCGTCGAAGGGCTGGCGCACTTAGACCGCCTCGGCGCCCTGCAAACCGAAGACGAGTCCCGTTTGCGCAGCATGATTGAGCGCGCCGTGAGCTATCTGGATGACCGCATGCTCGAATACTATCGCGATCTGGAGCGCAGTGTTAAGAAGGGCTACACGAGCTGGGACGATGACCACCTTTCGCCCATCATCATTCACTATTTATATACCCGCTCTTTCTTCCTGGACCGCGATGCCCGTGCCGGTCTCGGTCTCGTCGGCGGGCCCGATGGCTATATGGCTCTGCCCAAGAAAGTTGAAAAGCCCTTCAACTACTTCATGGACCAGGCTGAAAAATACTGGACGCAGAAGAGCGTGTATCAGCAGGGCATGCTGGCGCTGTGCGTCAATCGCGTCGAGGGCTCCGGTGCTGCCGACATCATCATGCGCTCCCTGAAGGAGCGCGCCATACGGCATCCCGAGCTGGGCATGTACTGGAAGACGCCGCGCGGTTATTTCTGGTATCAGCATCCCATCGAGCAGCAGGCGCTTTTGATCGAGGCCTTTAGCGAGGTCGCCCATGATGCCGAATCCGTAGATGCCATGAAGGCCTGGTTGCTCAAGCACAAGCAGACCAATGCCTGGCGCACCACCAAAGCCACGGCCGAGGCGGTGTATGCCCTCTTCGGCTTTGGCGACAACTGGCTGGCTGAGAGCGAGCCCGTTCACATCACCCTCGGCGGCAAGGACAAGGCCGGCGCCTGGTACAACAAGCGCATCACAGAGGCTCAACAAAGCGCCATGCCGGGAACGGGCTACTTTAAACTGCACTTCAACAGCGAGGACATGGAGCAGGATATGGCCGTCGTGGAAGTCGAAAACCCCAATAAACACGTGGCTTGGGGCGCCCTCTACTGGCAGTATTTCGAGAACCTGGAAAACATCACCACCTTTGAGGAAACGCCTCTGCAACTCAAGCGCAGTCTTTTCAAAGTAGTGCTCGATGATACCGGTGAGCGTTTGGTGAGCCTTTCGGCAAATGAAAATCCGCTGGAAGTAGGCGACAAAGTGCGCGTTCGCGTAGAACTGCGGGTAGATCGCGACATGGAGTACGTCCACATGCGCGACATGCGAGCCAGCGGCTTTGAACCCACCGAGGTGCTTAGCCGTTACAAATGGCAGGGAGGTCTGGGCTACTACCAAAGTACCCGCGATGCTTCCACCGATTTCTTCTTTTCGTATTTGCCGAAAGGCACTTACGTCTTTGAATACACCCTGCGCGTAGCCCATCGCGGCGAGTTCTCCAACGGCATCACCAGCATACAGTGCATGTATGCCCCGGAGTTCACCAGCCATGCCGAAGGACTGCACGTAAGTGTGAAATAAGGAAGAACCGAAGGTTCTTCTTAAACAACAGTTTATGAGCCAACAAGAAAAAAAGAACAGCGAACGCAGCAAACACGCTGACACCATCATCCAGAACCACGTCATTTGGTCTATGGGTGCAGGTCTGGTACCCATTTTGATGGCTGACATCCTTGCCGTCAGCGCTTTGCAGATTGACATGATCCGTCAGCTCTGCCGCGTGTACGACGTGGATTTTTCAGAAACCCAGGGCAAGGCCATTGTTACTTCCCTGACCAGTTCGACTCTGGCCCGTGCCGGTGCGCGCAGCCTGGTCAAGTTGATACCGGGCATAGGCTCCATCATAGGCGGCGTTACGGTCTCTGCCTTTGCAGGGGCTTCCACCTATGCGCTGGGAGAGGTCTTTAAGCGCCATTTCGAGTCGGGCGGCACCATCCTCGACTTCGACATGGACCGGCTGAAGAATCTCTACAAGGAAAAATTCGAGAAGGGCAAAAAAGTGGCCGAAGAACTGCGCCACAAAAAGGAAGAAGCCGGCGAGGCGGTAGAGCCTGTCGTAGCCTCTCCCACAGCTGTCAAGTTGGAAACGCCCGAAGCCCGCATTCAGGCGCTCAAAGACCTGGCTGAGCTCAAAGAAAAGGGTCTGATCTCCGATGAAGAGTTTGAACGGCTCAAAGCAGATTTACTCTGATGGAGAAGGTAAGCATTCTCGCCATAGGCGTGCATCCCGATGATGTAGAGCTGAGCTGCAGCGGTACGCTGCTCGCACATATCGCCAAAGGCTACACCGCCGGCCTGCTCGACCTCACGCGGGGAGAGTTGGGCACGCGGGGTACTGCCGAAATACGGGAAGCGGAGGGCAAGGCTGCTGCCGAAGCCCTCGGTGTCAGCTTTCGCCATACGCTGGATTTGGGCGACGGCATTTTTGAAAACAACCATGCCTCGCGCCTGGAAATCATACGCGTCTTGCGCGCCTGTCGCCCTGAGGTCGTCTTGTGCAATGCTCCCCGCGACCGCCATCCCGACCACGGCCGCGCCGGCCAACTGGCGGCAGAAGCCTGCTTTTATTCGGGCCTGCGAAAAATTGAAACCTTAGACGACACAGGCCGGCAGCAGGAGGCCTGGCGCCCCCGCGCCGTATATCACTACAT
>WGBN01000131.1 GCA_015494245.1 Saprospiraceae bacterium
TCAATGGCGCCTATATAACTGGCATTGGCGTAAAAACTTTGCACCACAGAAGTGAAAGTGTCGGTTGCAAAGATTTCTCCGAGCGAGTCGCGATAAAATATGTAAAAGTTTTGCTTGTTTTGTCTTCCTGACAAGCTGAATCGCCACTTGCTTTTTTCTGTCACGCGATTGGCGTTGATGCGTGCGCGCAGGCTGAGGCTGTTGCTGGCGCTTTGTCCGTTTGCATTGCCTCCGCCGCTTATGGAGAAGACCCAGGCTTTCCAGGGGTCAACGGGGGTTTGGCTTTCTTCAGTCGTCTTTTCTTCTTCCTGTACGACCTTGTAGGATATTTGTTCGGACAGGGGCGTTTGCAGAAGATAAGGGAGCAGGCCGCGTTTGTAGAGGGCGAGCAGTTTGTTGCTGATTTCGCGCTCTGTGTCGTCTGTTTCGGTATGGACAGTGAGGGTGTCGTTTTGCCCTTCGAAGCGGCCTTGCCCGAGCAGATACATGACGTATTCGTCTCCGCCACCGGTGTTTTGGGAGGTTACGAGCACGTAAATATCGGCGCTTTGCCGCTCGCGCAGGTAGTTGACGTAGTTGACTTCGCGTTTGAAATTGTCGTAGTCGCAGTCGAAGCAATCGAGGAATACATTGGGGGCTCCTGCAATGATTTGGGAGGCGTCGTTTTGGGCTTTCGCCAAATGCGCTCCGAGCAGGAAGAAGAGCGTGGTAAAAAGCAGCGTGGTTTTTTTCATCTCTGTAGTTTGGTGGCGTTTTTTAATGCGCAGTGCTCCCGAAGGGTGCGGACTGCTTAGTCATAACGGCAGTTTGCTGAGTTAGCTTAAGCGGGAAACGCAATTTTAACCTTTGCGCCCGGCATCCGGCCGGGCGCAAAGATGGCAATTTTGGGCAATTAACTCCTTACTGCGATACCGTAAACGTCTGCCCTCCGGCCGAAAAGCTGTACCAGGGGCCGGAGCGGGGGCTGTTGTCGGAGGTGCTTTTGCTCATTTTGACTTTGATCTTGCCTTCTAAGGGCTGGCCGCTTTTCTTTTCGTAGAGGCTTTTATATTTTTCAAAGACGGCTTGCGGTTGTTTTTTGCCATCAATGACGAGTTTTTTGGGGGTGAGCAGGAAGGTGAAGTTGGTTTTATCGGGCAGTCGCCCTTCGAGATGGGCGAGTTTGATCAGGTAGTTAACGGCATCGCTGTTGTCGGGAGGCGCGAGGAAGGAGGAAAGCTCGTCTTTTCTGGTTGTAATGATGATGGGTTGGTCACTGGCGGATGTGCTGTCCTGTCTTTCTTCAGCCGGCGGGACGTGGACGACGATTTGCATGGTCTCCTCAAAAGTTTCGGGATCGAAGGTGATGATGGTGTCTATTTCGACATCTGCATTCATGGGTGTGGACTGAGGTATGTTGGGGATCATTTCAGACAGGTCCACCTGCAAGTCCATGAGGCTGTCCTGGAGTTGTTTCAGCTCTGTGGCCATTTGGCTTAAGACTGCGTTCAGAGAATCTCCGTCCACTTGCTCTATCAGCACAGATGCGATGCTGTCATTAGCTATTTGCATTTGCAGCTCGTCCATATCGAGGTCTTTCCAGAAAAGGACGTATTCGGTCGTTTCTTTTGAGGTCTCCGGATCAAAGGTGATGATGGTGTCTATGATGATGTTGGGGGATTGAGCGCCGTCTTGCTGAACGATGACAATGGTTTGCGAGCTGTCGGCAGAGGTGGTTACGGTAACATGTAGGTTTTTCTCTTCTTCTTCCTGTGCTGCTTTGGGTGCTTCAGGCAAGGTGTCGGAAAGCGCCGCAGGCTCGTTGGGCAGCAACAACGCTGTGTTTGTTTTCGGCGAAGGGGCCTGGACATTTGCCTCGGCCGGTTGGAAGGCAAAGAAGAGTACTCCAAACAGTAGCATGAGTGTGGCGATGATCTTTTCCATGACGAATTTTTTAGGTTGTTGTAAGGAAGTTTCTTGTGAAAGCAGGCGCTGTATGCGCAGAAAAAGGCGGCTGTTTTTGGGCAGCAGCGTGGCTGCTTGCAGAGGCGCCTGTGGATTTGCACTTTGTTGGAAGTAGAGCAGGGCTCTGGCGTAAGTCTGCGGTTTGCCTGAGTAGCCTACGGCGAGGTCGTCGCAGCAGTGTTCGCGTTCTTTGCGGATTTGTCCGGAAATCCACCAGACGAAGGGGTTGAAGTAGAAGACGACTTCAACCAGGTTTTGCAGGATGGAGACCAGGAAATCGCTGCGGCGTATGTGCGCCAGTTCGTGTCTTAACACGGATTCGATATATTCCGGAGG
>WGBN01000132.1 GCA_015494245.1 Saprospiraceae bacterium
AAGGCAGCCTTCCGTGCCTCATTGCTTATCAGCTACTGCGCTCTTATCTTTTTTCTACCGCCCTACTGACAAAGGCCTGCTTCGTGGAATCTTGTCGCTGTTTGGGTGCGACAAAGTGTTCTCCTGTTAAGGTTTAAGTATTTTCAAGGTTCATTCCTCTTGTATAGCGACAAGCTTCCAAGCCGCGACGGCCTTTGTCCTGGGGGGCTGCCGGAGTCTGGACGGAGAAGTTGGGCTTTAATGTACTTATGTCACTTGCCTTCTTTGGGAAACAGGTTGTCAAGTTGAACCTGCTAAAACCCGCGAAAACCCGCTAAATCCGCGTCATCTGTCAGGCTGAGTTTGCCGAAGCCCGCGTTCTATTAAGGCTTTAGTGGCCAATAGAACGCGGTCGTGCGGATTATCGCGGATTAAACCAATTTAACTTGATAGCCTGTCTTCCAAAGGAGACAGATGAGCAAAAATTTAATGAGCCATTGAAGCATGATTGGGCCCTTGTACCGAAGGTGGGACTCGAACCCACACGGCCTCGCGGCCACTGGATTTTGAATCCAGCGCGTCTACCAGTTCCGCCACTTCGGCATACGCTCATTTGAGCGGTGCAAAGGTAGTAAGTTTTTCTTTTATCCGCAAAAAATATTTGCGTTTAAAAAAATAATTTTGGAGATGGTCGAGCATCTGCTCGTCAGCAGTTTCAAAGCTGTAGGTTTGCATGAGGGGGAGGATTTCGCGAGCCAGCTCATCTTCTTTGTTGCTTATCATTTGCCGAAAGGCTGAGAGTCGTTGGGCATCGGGTTCTGCTTCCAATTCGGCCAGCGTTTCATTCCATTCCATCATCTCCATGAGGAAATCGGGAGGCAGCTTGCCGCCCTGGCCTTCCAGTTCTCTGCCGTGTAGTTCGAGCAGGTGGGCCAGTCGCTTATCGGGGTCTATGAGCGTTTGGAAGGCCCGGTTGTTCAGGGTGGAGAGGGCCAGCATTTCCTCCTGTTCTTTTTCCGATTTCAGTGTGTGTAAATCGGGATGCCACTCGTGCATGTTGGCATAGTACTTCTCCCTGAGCCTGACTTCGTCGAGGAGAGGCGAAGGCGCGATGCCGAAAAATTCGAAGAAGTTTTGAGGTTCATTCATGTTTGACTTATTTACCCACAGCCCCTCATCACATCCAGTCCGTTGGCGAAGATGAGCAGGGCCAGGATGAGGATGAAGCCGACCATGGTGGCCTTTTCCATGAATTTATCGCTGGGCTTGCGGCCGCTGATGAGTTCGTAGATGAGGAACATCACGTAGCCTCCGTCTAAGGCCGGAATGGGTAGCAGATTCATGAAAGCGAGGATGAGCGAGAGGGCTGCCGTCATGCTCCAGAAGCGCTCCCAGTTCCATTGGGTGCCGAACATGCTGCCGATGGAGGCAAAGCCGCCCAGGCTTTCCTTAGCGGGGATTTTGTTGCTGATGATCTGCCCGAAGGCTTTGATCTGGTCGCTCAAAAAGCCGATGCCTCTTTTTACTCCGGCGGGAATGGCCTCGGCCAGGGTGTAGTGTTTCTTTTCTAAGTGGAAGTAGCGGTCCAGGCCGTATGGTTGAATGCCGATTTTGCCGTCTTCGCCAATTTTGACTTTGACTTCTACGGCTTGTCTTTTGCGTATGAGTGAGATGCGGGCCTCTTTTTCCGGATTGCTCTGAATGGAATCCAGAAACTGATCGAAAAACTGCAGGGGCGTGCCGTTGAAAGCCACCAGGCTGTCGCCCGCCTGAAAACCCGCTTCCTCAGCGGGGCTGTTCCTGATGATTTTTGCCGCTACAAAGGGGATGCGCGGCTCAAAAATGACAGCGTTTTTGTTTTTGTGACTGGCCAGCTTGGCCGTAAAAGAGGGGTCTATGGGCAGCGTTACTTGTTGGCCGTTGCGTTCGACGACGATCTTGTCGGCATTGTTGATGACGACCTCGCGCACCAGGGTGCGGGAGTTGAATTTTTCAAAGGGCGTTTCACCGATTTGCAGGACTTTGTCGCCATTGCGCAGCCCCATTTCCATACCGAGGCTGTCCACGTGGATGCCATATACGGCTTCTTTGGCCGGCAGATACTCTTCGCCATAGACGTAAAACAACATGGCGTAGATAAACAGCCCGAGGAAGAAATTCACCGTAACGCCCCCAATCATGATGATGAGGCGTTGCCAGGCGGGTTTGGAGCGAAATTCCCAGGGCTTGGGCGGTTCTTTGAGCTGCTCGGTGTCGAAGCTTTCGTCCACCATGCCGGAAATCTTCACATAGCCGCCGAGCGGCAGCCAGCCGATGCCGTATTCCGTATCGCCTTTTTTGTACTTGAAGAGCGAAAACCAGGGGTCGAAAAAGAGGTAAAACTTCTCTACGCGCGTTTTGAAGGCACGGGCAGCGAGGAAGTGCCCCATTTCGTGTAGTATGATGAGAATGGACAGGCTCAGCAGAAACTGCCCAATCATAATGACGTATTCCATGTTGTAGCGTTCGGTTTGCTCTAAAACAGCCCCAAAGGTAATTTGTTTTTGCCGGATGACGTACTTTTGCCGCCGTGAATATCTTTTTTACGCGCCATATTGACCCGCCTTATGCCTTTTTGGAGGGCGAGGAGGCCCATCATGCCGCCCGCGTTTTGCGCAAGCGGGTGGGAGAGGAGCTTGCCTGGGTAGATGGCCGGGGCACTTTTTATACCGGCCGCATTGAGGCCATCTCTAAAAAAACGGTGCGTTTACAAATTCTCGACAGCCGTTCCGACCTTTTGGAGCGTCCTTTTCAATTGCATCTGGCCGTAGCGCCCACCAAAAACATCGCCCGCTTTGAGTGGCTGTTGGAGAAGGCCGTAGAGGTGGGTGTAGAGCGCATCACCCCGCTTTTGTGCCGGCATTCCGAGCGCAAGCAGATTCGCCGCGATCGCCTGGAGCGCATTCTCATTGCAGCCATGAAGCAATCCGGCCACGCCCGCTTGCCGGTATTGGATGACTTGATGCCTTTCGGCAAATTTTTGAGCGCTTTGCAGGCGCCTGAGTC
>WGBN01000133.1 GCA_015494245.1 Saprospiraceae bacterium
GGGCTAAAGCCCGCTTAGCGGGCGGGCGGGCTAAAGCCCGCCCCGCTTTGTCAACAAAAATAGCGTCCAAACCAACGATACACGATACTCGATAAACCGATTCAACCGATTTCACCGCTTTCACCAACAGACAACAGACAACCGACAACTGAGAGTTACTCCACCACCTCAAAGCAAAAACCTCCTGAAAAATCAATGGCAAAACCTCCTCCCCTCCCCAACCATTCTATAGAACCTTTTGCACTACCTATAGCCCCATTATACACCTCCTGATCCAAAAAAACCAACTCATCTTTAAATAAATCCAAATGGGCATCTCCGCTGTCTATCATGCTGCAGATGTAATAGCCCAGGGTCGGACATTTGCCCTCAAAGGTGATGGCATCTGCCTCTGCATTCAGGTCGGAATTGCCGGTAGCTACATAGTCCTGATATAAATCCGTAAACAGCAAAACATACCTTCCCGCCTCTTTTAAAACCAATTGGCACTCAAACCTGTAAGTACTATCTTCATACAAGGTTTTGGCATTAAAGCCATCTGCATAGCTGTTAGAATACCAGTAGTATGGGGTGTACACACTATCTATGGTAAGCTCATTGACGGTATAGCCCGAGTCGTAAGTGCCTGAAGCCGTAAAGCGGTACAGAAGAGATGAAGGTTTAAAGGGAAACCCTTCTATTTTAAAGGTATGCTGCGTCCCCAGATCGTAAATGGAATCAGAAAATATGGTGCTGATCTTCATGGTATCGCCAACATGGTATTGCAACTTATGGGGCGAAATGCTTACGGGAACTCTGAGGAAATGCCCCGGATAATGAAGCTCATAGGGGCAAGTCTTCTTAAAGTCCTCCTCTGCATGATTTCCGCAGGAGGCTCCCCACAGGAGGGGAATCAGCAATAAAAGTAAATATCTCATTTCTAACAATTTATATGGCGGGGCAACGGGTTTCGCCATGGTAGTGATTGTTGAGCTTTTCTCCCAGAACCATTTTGGTCTGCACCATCTGAAAAAAAGATTTGTCGAACATATAAAAAATTAAACCCTGCTACAAACAAAACTCGATTGTAGCTTTTTGGCCTAAACAGCTACATAGACTCCTGAATCGGCAGGAATTTTCACCGGACAAAAACCACATCGCATGAATCTAAAACAATGAGCCGGTCCAATCCATCTCGATAGATAAATTTACCAAACAAGGTATCCATATCCGGTGAAAATCTCCCATATAGCGTAACTTCATCAAACTCCGGCCCGGACCCGGGCACTTCGCATTTGACAAGATAACTGAGTAGGCTTACCGGAGCGATACTATCTCCCTCCAGGCTTGGGAAGTAAGAATACCTGCCTCCTCCACTTAATCTTGCTTTCGTAAATCCATATTCAACATCCAAATTGCCCGGATCAAAAATATCGCTATTTACGGTGAATCGCACTCTGTTTTCAACACCATCAACATTTTCTTCACTCAACCACAAGAACAGGGTGTCTTCACAAGGACAACCTACACTAATCCCATACCACTCCTTTTCTTTCAGGGCCCTGCAGGTGCCATAAGCAGAAAACTTATCTTCAGGGCAAGAACAGACACCATCTATCAACTCAGTGCCGGGATCAAACTCAAGCCCGTTGTCGTGGACGATCAGACAGGGGTTTTGCTCACAGATATTACCATCTTTTGGCTCCTTACATGAACAGAAACACAAAAGAGAAAAACCAATGGCAAGACAAATATTTTTCATAAGAATGAGATTTAAAAGCACAGCCGGCAATGACAATGCAAGTTAAAAAATATAGTGTCCGACTTGAGGGTATCCAATAGTTTGTTCAGACTCAAAGCCTAATGGCAGTATAGGGAGCAAATTCTTAGTGGACTGAAACCCTTGTAACACTCAATGATGCATGAAACTGCTTGACACGACCATCTTCGGTAAATGAAACTGCAATCTCCAAGCAATTTAACCCTCCTTTTTCCTTTTTCAAGCTATAAGCATCAGCCAGATACTTTCCCCCAACTCCTCCCACGCCAAACAGGTCTTCAAATGCCTTTCTCGACATGCCGACAAAGCAGGACTCCGGAAACAAAGACTCAACAGACTCATCAGACGTTTTAATAAATGGAATGCAAAATTCTCCACCTCTTAGACTCGTATCCGCACGATTATTCACGACAACATGCTTCAAAAAAGCTACGAGGCTGTCACAATTGTTGAAAGACATTTCAACCTTCCATGGCGGTCCGATTAAAGCATCTTCTTCTTCCAAAGGCGCTTCTTTGCTTGTCCAGCATGACAAAAAAACTGAAATAAAAATGCTTGCTATGAATGCTTTTTTCATCATTGTACAATTATTTTTTTAGACAAATAACGCCCCTCATAGAAGGCGCAAACAAAATAAATTCCGCTATTCGGCAATTCCAAAAAAATACGTATCCCTATGCATCAAGTCAAAAAAGGCTACTCTATGCCCCAATGCATCCACAACAACAAAAGCAAGCTGGTCATTGGCCTCATTTGTTACGGAGATTTGCGCATTAGTCTCAGCAACAGTAGGCTTAATGCTGAAAAAGACATCGTTGGCGTTCAATAAAACATAATGAGTGCTTTTTTCAAAAAGAAAACTCCCTGTTCGCCAACATGCAATTTGGCACGCGGAATGCGGAAATAATGACATATCATTTGCTTTTAAAATCAAACATGATATAAATATAAGCACATGTATAACAACAATGCGAGTACAAAAAGTAAATTTGTCAGTCATACGACAAATTTAAGCTCCGGCATGTCAAATTTCCGTGCCCCCCGTGCACTCCGTGGTGAAAAAAAATTGAAAATGGAAAATGGAAAATGGAGAATGACCCAACGAAAGGATCGGGGA
>WGBN01000134.1 GCA_015494245.1 Saprospiraceae bacterium
CCAACCCACTTCAAGAATGGTTTTGCTCCTAATTTATATTCATAAAAAAGGTCTGATACTTTATTTTCTTTGCTTTCGGTCGGTGTGTACATCTTCATGAATCCTTGTTTTGCTGATTAGAGGCTGTGTGTTTGATTTGAAAATGTGATTTTTCTTTTTCGGACGTTTTGCGTGAAACTTCATTGCTTTAAATGCTCAGGTTTAAAGCTCTACTGCAAAGTTACCACTTTTCTCCAATTTCTGCAACTTTTCCGTTCTGTAGAGCCGGAGAGCGGGGGCCGGGGCACAGCACCCCGCCTCCCTATGCTCATTTACTGCGGTAGAAACTGTAAATTCCAAACATAGTTGTGAGTGTTTTGGGTTAAGAAAAGTGGTTTCAATTCAGGTGCAAGGTCGGCTCTTTTGGGGGGCGAAAAAAGGACAGTTTGTGGGATGTGTTTACCTTCCGGGAGGAGCGTTGGGCGAGTTTATTGGTTTTAAATAAATAATAGCCCCATATTATTTTGGGCCACCTATATCATGAGGCCTGACCGTCGGTGGGTGAGTAAGGCCGAACTCTCCTCCGGCACTGAAGAGGTGGGCCGCCCGCGCCCCCGACCCCTGAAGGGGCGGGCCACCCGCGGGTTTAGTGAGCGAAGTCGAACTCTGGAGGGTGAGGCAGGCCGCCCGCTGGTGAGTGAGCAAGGCCGAACTCGCCCCCGGCCCCCTGCTTGAGGCAGGCAGGCTAAAGGGGCGGGCCTTCGACTCCGCTACGCTCCGCTCAGGGGACGCTCCCACCTCCTTTGGAAGATGGGGCGTCAAGTTAAACGGGTTTAAACTCGCGAAAACCTTCACAATCCGCGTCATCTGTCAGGCTGAGTTTGCCCTAAAAAAGAGAGAGGGCGACCGCAGGCCGCCCTCTCTTAAAGCATAAGCGCAGAGCGCTTTACTGCTTGACCACCTTACGGCTGATGTGTTGCCCGTCTATTTCCAGGTAGAGGATATAGAAGCCGGCGGGCAGTTGTCCCAGTTCGATTTCAGAGACGG
This sequence comes from Saprospiraceae bacterium, assembly GCA_015494245.1. GTDB lineage: Bacteria > Bacteroidota > Bacteroidia > Chitinophagales > Saprospiraceae > WGBN01. The sequence goes on from WGBN01000134.1 coordinate 1,027, forward strand.
CGCCTTTGGCGCTGAGCTGAACGCGTCCGGTGAGGTCGCGCAACTCGAGGCGGTCGAAGTTTTGAGCTCCGGCGATGGAGAGGGTGTTGCGGGTCGGATTTGGCGAAAGCCTGATAGCTCCTGCCCATGTAGGTTCGTTGGTACTGACAATCATTTCCAGGTCGTCGGCATAGCGGGGGAGGAGTTGGTAGCCGCTGTCGCAGTCGCCCTGGTTGTCAAATTGACCGCCGAGGCCGGTGGCGTGGAAGTCGTAGTCGGGAGCCGGCATGGAGGAGAGGTCTGTAGCATCGTCTATGCGCATGGTGTAGGTGTTGGTGCCGTCGGTAACATCCACGTTGAAGCTGGAGCCGTCGCCTGCCCATTGAGAGGGGTCCACGAGGTGGAGGTTTTCGATGCGGATGAGCTCGGACTCGTGGCTTTCATCCAGAGGGCCGGTAACGAGCGTGGGGGATACCAGGCTGTTGCCAGAGGATACCATCCAGAGGGTGTCGGGAGAGATTTGGGTGAGGCAGTTGAATTGGGAGATGACACCTTGAACGACGACTTCATCGCCTTCCTGTACGGTATAGCCGAAGTCGTTGCTGCTGAAGAGCGAGATGCCGCCGGTGCCGTCTATAAAGACAAACTGGATGTTGTTGTTGGCCTGGAAGTCTATGCCGTGTACGATGCCCTGGAGCTGGCAGCTTACGCCGATGGAGTCGGGCATGCCCGTAGCATCTACGGTGGTCACGGTACCGATGTCATAGGCGGGGTAGGAGCCCGGGCAGGTAATGGTGATGTTTACGGTAGCGGTATCGCAGGAGGGGATGCTGTTGTCGCAGACTTCGTAAGTGAAGCTGTCCTCTCCGCAAAAATCCGTATTGGGGGTGTAGGTAAAGACGCCGTTGAGGGCATCGGAGACGCTGCCGTTGGCGGGCATGTCAAGGACGGTAACGGAAGAAGCCGTGCCATTGGGCAGGAAGTCGTTGGTGAGCACGTTGATGTCCACAGGATGGTTGATGTCTGTGGAGGCGTTGTCATCTGCTGCGTTGACGTTTTGGGGGGGGGTAAGGGAGTACGTGCCTATAGGTACCGGTGTGGCAGCAGTGGCATTAGAGGTTTCGTTGTCGAGGGCATTGGGGCCGCCGAAGTACCAGTTGGCCAGTACGAAAGTGGAGCCGTCGGGGCCGGTGCCACTTAGGCGATAGGCCCAAGAGTCGAGGTACTCCCAGGGCTGGCCGGTGCCATCGGTGTTGATGTCGCCAAAGACGTCAATGACCTGGCCGTTCATGAAGAGCTCGATGGCGTCATCGCCATTGATGTTGACGGAGCCGTTGTCGGTATCAGTAAAATTGGGGGAGAAGCCGAAGAAGGCCACGAAGGCGGCAGAGTCAGCTGTGAGGTAGAGGAAATCGCCTGCGGAGGCGGAGACTGCGGGGAAGGTAAACTCCTCGCCATCGGAGCCCTGGCCGTTGTTGGCCGAGCCGATGCCATAGATGCTGAGGTCGCTGATGTCGTTGAGCACGTAAAGCTCTACGCCTTTGGGCTGACCGCCGGTGAGCGGGCCGTCGAAGACAGCGGTGAGGACGAGGTCAGGTGTAGCCGGAGCGGGCTCTACGACGATGGTGCCCGTCATGCCGAGGCTTGCGTGCGGGTCGCATTGGTAGTTGTAGGTACCCGGAGTGTTGAAGGTGTGGGAAAAGGTCCAGGGAGCAGGCGCTGCATTGCCGCTGAAGAAACCCTCCGGATTGTCGGGAAAAGTTGCCTGGGAACCGTTTACGTTGTGGGTTCCGCCGGTGTTTTGCCATTCTACGGTTTCGCCTACCTGTATGGTGAGCATATCGGGGGAGAAGGAGAAATTGCTGACGTTTATGGTGTAATCCTGTGCATTCAGCTTTAGGCCGAAGAGCAGCAAGAAGGCCAGACAGAGCGTAAAGTTCTTTTTCATCTGTGAAAATTTTGGTTTGAATGTAAAGATAAGCAAACGTAAATATAAGGCTTTTACAGGTAGTGTGATGCTCATCACATGCAAACGGCCCGACAGATGGGTATTTTTGTGTTCCATTTGAACCAAACACTTAGAGATGCAGTCTGCTATCAACGATTGGAAGTTTGTCATTTTTGCCTGCCTGACGCTGGGGCTGGCGCCTTTTTACCCCGAGCCTCATTTTTTTGGCAAATTGCGTTGGGTCGCAGGTGGCGCCGTGGGCATGGGGCCGATGGACTGGTTTGACTTTGTTTTTCACGGCTTGCCCTGGTTGTTGCTGTTTCGCCTTCTTTTGGTGACAGCTTATCGTCAGCTTAAGACAGTTTCCGGTAAGTGAGTTTTGACCATCCACGGGTGCGGCTTTTGGGCTGCCCCGCTTAAATACATTGCCTTATGGAAGCAAAGAAAGTTTCTTTTACCGAGCTCATCAACGGCGACACGCCTGTACTTGTTGACTTTATGGCCACCTGGTGTGGGCCCTGTATTGCTATGGCGCCCATTTTGGAGGAAGTTGCCGGCAAGATGAAAGACCGCGTGAAGATTGTCAAAGTAGATGTTGATCAGAACCGCGCTTTGGCAGCTCATTACAACATTTTTGGCGTGCCAACCTTCATCCTTTTCAAGAATGGCGAAATGCTCTGGCGTCAGTCCGGCATGGTTTCGGCATCCTTTTTGGAGGATTTGTTGGAAAAGCATACGGAATCTGTAGTATAAATGCCTTTGGGTGGCAAAAGCTGCCCAAAAGCTGAATAAACCCCAATGTCCCCATGTACTTAAACACTCTTTTTCTCGACGTTTTGGATTTTGTCAGCCGGCCCTGGCATTGGGCTGTGGCGGGCACAGGTATTTCTTTGGTGTTCATTGCTCTGGCTTTGCTGGGGCGGCACTTTGGCGTATCATCCACTTTTGAGCAGCTTTGTGCGGTGGCGGGTGCCGGTCGTTTGAGCGATTACTTCCGGAGTATAGACCTTCCATCGAATAAGTGGCGCATTTTTTTCCTCGGTGGCGCGATGCTGGGCGGCTATATCGGCAGCCATCTGATTCCATCGCCCGAGCCGGTGGCCATTTCCGCTTCGACGGTGGCGGAGTTGGAGTCCATAGGCATTCCTTATCCCGAGTCGGATGCGCTGGGTTTTGGCATGTTGCCTACCAGCATTTCCAATTTTACGACGGTGGGCGGAGTCGTTCTGGCTCTGCTCGGCGGCTTTTTGATTGGCTTTGGAGCGCGTTACGGCAAGGGCTGCACCTCCGGTCATGCCATCACGGGTTTGGCGCATTTGAATTTGAGTTCGCTGCTCACCGTGATTGGTTTTTTCATCGGAGGGCTGCTGATGACCCATTTGTTTTTTGCGCCTCTGCTGAGGCTTTTGTTTTGAGAAGGAAAAGTGGTTTGGGAGGCATAGGCCTTCTAAACTCTTGGGTTGTAAAGCCTGTTTTCAAAAAGGGATAGAGCATGAAAAAGAACATTTTGTACCTGTTGACAGGTATTTTCTTCGGCATTGTGATGACGAAGGGAGAGATTGTCTCCTGGTATCGCATCCACGAGATGTTTCGCTTTGAGAGTTTTCACATGTACGGCGTGATTGGCACGGCCGTTTTGTTGAACATGTTGTTTATTCAATGGGGCCTGAAGAAAGGCTGGAAGAATTTGTGGGGAGAGCCTTTGGTCGCTAAGCCTCCTCTGCCTCTAAATGTAAAGCGGCATTTGTTGGCGGGCACCATTTTCGGCCTGGGCTGGGCTTTGCCCGGCGCCTGTCCGGGGCCGATTTACGTTTTGCTGGGCATTGGCTATTGGGTTGTGCTGCTCATCCTGTTTGGCGCCTTGCTGGGCACCCTGACGTATGGGCTGATCCGGCACAAGTTGCCGCATTAATTTTGAGCCATGCAAAAGTATCTCGAAATTTTTATCAATGCCTACAAGGGCTACGCTTCATACCTTTGGCATGAAATCACACACCCCTCTTTTCACAATTATTTTTATTGGCTGATAGCAGTCTCTCTTTTCTTTTTCGGATTGGAGCTGCTGCGCCCGTGGAGAAAGGAACAGCCCAAATTCCGCAAGGATTTTTGGTTGGATGTTTTTTACATGTTTTTCAACTTCTTTCTCTTTTCGCTCATCATTTACAATGCAGCTTCGGATGTGGTGGTCAACCTCTTCAACGATGCCGTTCGCAGCTTGGCGGGTTTTGATTTTCAGTCATTCAATCCCTTGCGTGCTGCGCCCTTGTGGGTGGTTTTACTGACCGGCTTTTTGGTGAGGGATTTTGTGCAGTGGAATGTTCACATCCTTTTGCACAGGCATCCGAAGCTTTGGGAGTTTCACAAGGTGCACCATTCGGTAGAGCAAATGGGCTTTGCCGCCCACCTGCGTTACCACTGGATGGAGAACGTCGTCTATCGCAGCATTGAGTACATTCCTCTGGCTTTGCTGGGCATTGGCTTGTACGACTTTTTCATCATTCACATTTTTGCGCTTGCCATAGGGCATTACAATCATTCCAACATTACTGTCTCGGGGAAGGTGTCGGGAGCCGTGGTGGGCTTCCTGATTGGCTTGTTGATTGCCACGAGCAGCATAGACATTCATCTGCTTTCGCCAAATGCGGGCCTGCCCGTACAGGCTCTGACCGTCCTGCTGAGTACGCTGGCAGGTGCTTTCCTATTGGGCCCTTACATGAAGAAAATCTTCAACAGCCCGGAGATGCACATCTGGCATCACGCCTATGAGCTGCCCGAGGAGCATCCCTATGGCGTCAATTTCGGCATCAGCCTTGCCATCTGGGACTATCTCTTTGGCAAGGCCCACGTCCCGTACTCCGGACGCGACATCCGCCTGGGCTTTCCGGGGATTGAGGAGTTTCCGAAGGATTTTCTGGGGCAGAACAAGCATGGGATTGTTTGACAAAAAAGGGGCGACCAAGTCGCCCCTTTTTTGTCACAGCAGTTGTGCTTTCATTTGCCGAAAGGCAAATGAAAACTTTAGAGCGGCTCGCACTCATAGGTACAGGAGAGGAAAAAGGGGTCTGTACCCAATTCCAGGTTAAGGGTGAGTTTTCCTTTGTCGTCTATGGTGCCGCTGCCTTTTACTTTGTTGTCGGGGTTGGGTTCGTAGGTTTGTTCGGGGATTTCGACTTTGAATTGTTCGGTAACCTTGCCCGTCCAGGTCCAGTCGAGGATTTCGAAGATGATTTTTTGCTCATCGGCGGAGGAGGGCGTTATGGTGAGATTGTCGGCGGGCAGAGAAAGCTCGGTGATGCAGGAGCCGGAGGTGGTGTAGGTGCCGAGGAATTTGTTGCGCCAGGGGATGCAGGTGCCGTCATCGGCTTTGGCATCGGGATTGTAGTTGTCGGATTGGGGATTGGTGCAACCCTCTTTTTTGCAGCCGGTGCTGCTCATGCCGAGCAGGAGGAGGAAAAGGAGGCTGAAAACGGGAAGCAGTTTGACGGAAGTGATTTTCATAGGTCAGAGATTTTGTCGCGTTTTGGGAAAATGAGGAGAGTATGGTCTCTCCTGTTTGATGCAGGCATAACGCTTTGATTTTGTTTAATATTTTAGGGATTCTTTATAAGGCTCAATGGTTCATTAAGTTTTGGGATGCCAGTATGCACAGACAGGTAGGTTTTATGATTGTCATTAATGGTGACCAAATAGTGACATGATAGAACGCGGATGACGCGGGTTGTGCGGGTTTTCGCGGGTTTTAGCGGGTGTAACTTGGCAATCTTGTTTCCTAAAGAAGGCAAGTGACCCAAAACTTAATGAACCATTGTTACAATGATTCATTAAGTTTTGGGACTGTGATGACTATCACCGGTGCGGGGGTGGGGCAGGCTTTACCTTTGCAGTGATTTTTTTTTGAACCTTAAAAATAGAGCAAAAATGGATTTGAGAGATCTGATTCAGGCCGATGGCGCAACCATTGTAGATGTACGCGAGCCTTATGAATATGCCATGGGGCATGTGCCGGGCTCGGTCAACATTCCTCTGGGGCAGGTACCCGGGCGTGTAGAAGAGTTTCGCAAGATGAGTAAGCCTTTGATTATGATTTGTGCTTCGGGCAACCGCAGTGGCCAGGCTACGCATTTCTTGCAGATGAACGGCATTCAGGAGGTTTATAACGGAGGCAGTTGGGCTACCGTCAATTTTCTGAAGATGGAGAATGTCTAATGCGGTGACGTTTGTCAATCCGGCCGGTAAGGAAAATCATTTGCCGAAAGGCTCATGAAGGGTATGATATGGTTGGCGTCATGCCGCATCATCCTAAAACTGCCGAGCCATGAAAGAAAAACTGATTCCCGTAGCTGAACTGATGACCCGCGATTTAATCATCGTTTATCCGGAGGACAATCTGGAGCGGGTTGCCGACATCTTTCGCTCGCATCACCTTCACCATCTGCCGGTGGTGGATAGCGAAGGCACTTTGCAAGGCATACTGAGCAAAACGGATTTTCTGAGTGTCAACCACTTCCTGGCCGTTTTCGACGACAATCGCTTTTCCGAGTTGATGAAGCGGTTGTATCGCTCCATCAAGGTCAAAGAAGTGATGAACGACAAGGTGGTAACGATAGAGAGCCACGAGCCCGTGAGCATTGCTGCGGATATCTTTCGCGAAAACCTCTTCCACGCTTTGCCGGTGGTGGAAGACGGCAAGTTGGTCGGCATGCTTACGACTTACGATTTGCTCAACTATTGCTTTAGAGATCCGGCCTTGCTGGCTGCCGCGGAGCGAGCGTTTAGAGGTGCATAAAAA
>WGBN01000135.1 GCA_015494245.1 Saprospiraceae bacterium
CTTCATCTATTTCTATGTCTTCGGCCCCGCCGTCAATGAGCTCAAGTTCTAAATCTTCGGGCTCGTGTTCGCCTGGCTTAATGACGAAAACGCCCTTGCGCTCAAAGAGATAATCCACAGAACCTGAAGTGGATAAGGTACCTCCGCGCTTGCTGAAGATAGCGCGCACGCTGGCTACCGTGCGGTTGAGGTTGTCGGTAGTACACTCGACAAAGATAGCGACGCCACCCGGGCCATAGCCCTCATAAGTGGGTTGGTAAAGCGCCGTAGCGCCGGAGTCCACAGCTTTTTTGATGGCCCGCTCAATGTTGTCTTTGGGCATGTTGACGCCCTTAGCATTGGCTATAGCAAGACGCAAACGGGGATTGAACTCAGGGTCTCCACTACCGCCTTCCTTCACGGCTACCGTGATTTCCTTGATGATGCGACCAAATATTTTAGAGCGCTTGGCATCCTGAGCGCCTTTCTTGTGCTTAATCTTCGACCACTTATTGTGTCCTGCCATATTTGAAGGTGTTTTTTTGTAAACTCAGAAAGTGCAAAGATAAAAAGAATTGAGAATGGAGAGAAAGGAGAATGAGCCATTCTCCATTCAATTGCTTATCTTTACCCGTAGATATACAACACAACCGGATAAGACCATGACCGACACCTCTCTACAAAAAACTACGCCCTATATCCATCGCGACATCAGTTGGCTTTCTTTTAACTATCGCGTCTTGCAGGAGGCCAAAGACCCTTCCGTGCCGCTCTTTGAGCGCATCAGATTCATTGCCATCTACTCCAACAACCTCAATGAGTTTTTCCGCGTGCGCGTGGCTTCCCTGCGCAACCTCTACCGCATTGGCAAGAAGACCAAAAAGGAGCTGGACTTCGAGCCCAAGGCTGTCCTCAAGCAAATCATGAAGATCGTAGAGGAACACCAGATCGAATTGGAGAAAATTCTGGAAGAAGAGCTCATCCCCGAACTGCGGGAAAACAACATTTTCCTGCTGCGTCGCTTAGAGCTGAACGAAGAGCAACAGGAATTTGCCCAATCCTATTTCAATCAATACATGCTCCCTTACGTACAACCGGTGTTGTTGATTAAAAACAAAATACGCCCCTTCCTCAACAACGCCCAATTGTACATGTCGGTACTCATGAAAGACAAGGAAGATCCTCAGGGCGATGATTGGTACGCCATTGTCAAAATCCCCTCCGACCACCTGCCGCGCTTCATACAACTTCCTTCCAAATCCAATCGCCACGACCTGATTCTCTTAGATGATATCGTGCGTTTTTCCCTTTCGGAAATGTTCCCCGGTTATCAGATTGAAGACACCTACTCCATCAAGCTCACCCGCGATGCCGAGCTGTATATAGACGATGAATTTTCAGGAGATCTCATCGCAAAAATAAGGGCCAGCCTCACCAAGCGACATGTCGGGCCGCCTTCGCGCTTCGTCTATGACCGCCAAATGCCGGAGAAACTCCTCAACTTCCTCTGCGAAACCTTCAATCTCGAAAAGCGCATTGACCTCATCGCCGAGGGGCGTTACCACAACAACTTCGATTTCCTCAAATTTCCGGACTTTGGCATGAAGCATCTGAAATACCCGCCCATGCCGCCCCTCTCCTATAAGCCCCTCGAAGAAGCTGAGGATTTCTTTGAGGCCTTATCCGAAGAAGAACACCTGCTCAATTATCCCTATCACTCCTACGAATCGGTAGTGCGCTTTTTTGAAGAGGCCGCCCGCGACCCGCAGGTAACTCACATCAAACTGATTCAGTATCGCGTAGCGCGCAAGTCGCGTATCATGGAAGCCCTGAAAAAGGCCGTCAAAAAGGGCAAACAGGTCTTCGCTTTCATCGAAGTAAAAGCCCGCTTCGATGAAGAAGCCAACCTCTCCTGGGGCGAAGACCTCCAAAAAGCCGGAATCAATGTGCGCTACAGTTTCCCGGGGCTCAAAGTGCACGCCAAAGTGGCCCTCATACGACGTGTGGAAGACGGCAAATCAAAACTCTACACTTACATGAGCACGGGAAATTTTCACGAAGGCACGGCCAAAATCTATTCCGATTTCGGCTTCTTCACCACAGACCCCCGCATCACGCGGGAAAATGCCCGCCTGTTTGCATTCTTAGAGACCATGAAACTGCCAACGCATCAATTCGAACACTTGCTGGTCGGGCAGTTTAACCTCCGCTCAGACCTCATCGCCAAAGTAGAGCGCGAAATAGCTTTCGCTAAAAAAGGCAAAAAGGCCCACATCCTCCTCAAGCTCAACAGCCTGCAGGATCGCGAAATGATCGAACTGCTCTACCGCGCCAGCCAGGCCGGCGTAAAAATACAACTCATCATACGCGGCATTTGCTCACTCGTACCGGGCCTGCCGGGCATCAGCGAAAACATCGAAGCCATCAGCATCGTAGATCGCTTCCTCGAACACGCCCGCGTCTTTGTCTTTCACAACAATGGCAAAGAAGAAATTTATTTCTCTTCTGCCGACTGGATGGTGCGCAACCTGCGCCACCGCATCGAAACAGCCGTGCCGGTGTACAACAAAAAATTCCGGAAAATCATCAAAGACCTCCTCCAAATACAACTCGCCGACAACGTCAAAGCCCGCATCATTGATGCCGAACATACCAACGCCTATCGCGGAGACAGCAGCGACCTGCCCATACGCTCTCAAGTGGAAACCTATTACTACTTCAAGCGCATCATGAAACAGTAGAGACCACTCATAAATTCTTGTGCGTGCCGTCGCAGAAAGGCGGCTTGCCGGTCTGCTTGCAGCCGCAAAGAGCTACCCGCTTGGGCTCTTCCAACTCAAACACGAGAGGCTTAAAGCCCGTGCCTTTATGAGAGCCATCACAAAAGGGTTGCTTTTGGCTGAGACCACAGGCACACCAGGCATACTTACCTGCATCTAAGTCCAACACATAAGGCGCTTTTTGAGCAATTTTGGGTTTATCCATGGGTGACAGTTTTTTAGATTATCGAAAATAACCAGCCAACTCCTCCTGAAAATACTGCAAGGCATTGCGCACGGGCAGGGGCATACCTCCGCCAAGCGCACAAAGCGAACCGCGCTCCAGGGTGTCGAGCAGATCGTCAAAAAGAGTGGAATCAATGCGGTAATCCTCTTCTTTTTGCGCTTTCTGCAAAAGCTCCCGCCCGCGGACTGAGCCGAGCCGGCAGGGGAAGCACTTCCCGCAGCTCTCTTTGGCCGTAAAGTCAAAGAGATGCTCCAGGTATGCTATGAGGGGCATTTCCTCCGGCAAACAGAGCACCGAGGCATGTCCCAGCAGAAAGCCCTGCTCTTTGAAAGACTCAAAGTCTATGGTCAAATCAGGAATTTTATGAACGGGCACCAAGCCCCCCAGCGGGCCGCCTATGTGCAGCGCCTTGACCGGTTTGCTAAAGCCGCCGGCCAGTTCATCCACGACTTTCTGCAAGGGCGTACCCATAGGCACTTCGTAAACTCCGGGCCTTGTAAAGCCGCTGTCGAGAGAGAGGAGCTTGGTCCCCGTGGAATGTTCGGTGCCAATTTGCCGAAAGGCATCGCCCCCTTTCAAGGCAATCCAGGGCAAGCTGGCAAGGGTTTCTACATTGTTGACCACCGTGGGTTGCAAGAAGAGGCCCTCCTCCACCGGAAATGGCGGGCGCGTGCGCACCATGGGGCGCTGCCCTTCGATAGATGCGAGAAGAGCCGTTTCCTCACCACAAATGTAGGCCCCCTGGGCGCGTATGACTTTGAAGTAAAAATCAAAGTCCGTGTCGAGAATTCCCTCGCCTGCGCAGCCGGCTGCTTCCAATTCTGCAATGGCTTTCTCGACGGCCTCTATGGCCTCGGGATATTCTCCGCGAATGTAGAGGATGCCCCGCGAAGAGCCCACGGCATAGCCGGCCAGGACCATGCCCAACAGTACTTTGTGGGGTCGTTCTTCCAGCAAAAAGCGGTCGGTAAAGGCGGCAGGGTCGCCTTCATCCGCATTGCAGACGATGTACTTTTGCAAGCCTTCTGCCCGAGCGCAAAATTCCAGCTTCAAACCAATAGGGAAACCCGCACCGCCACGACCACGCAGCTGTGAAGTCTTCACCTCGGCTATCCACTCCTCCGGGCTGTGGCCCAGAACGTCGCGCAGGCAAGCCTGCCAGGATGCCGCACCCTCATCCGGAGCAGTCAGTACCGCTTCTCCTATGCTCTCCACCACATACCGGCCGTTGGCCGGCACTTTTGTCTTTTCATCGCCTTTGAACAACTCCTCCATTTGCTCAGCACTCAAGGCCGAGTAGTTTTTGCCCTTATACTGGAAAGCAGCATTCTCATGGCAACGTCCCAGACAGGTCATGTGTCCGATCTTTTCAGCCGGTATATAGTTGCGCAATTGCGCTTCCAGGGCCTTTTGTGTGCCCGCGCACAGACAAGAACTCCCGTCACAGATATAGACCTCCTTACCCCGGTTTTCAGGCTTGAGGAAATCGTAAAAGGTCGTAGTCCCATAAACAGGCGCCTCCCCCAGCAAGAACTCCTCTGCCAGTTCGCGCAA
>WGBN01000136.1 GCA_015494245.1 Saprospiraceae bacterium
AGGATGTATGGTAGAGAATGAAGAATGAAGAATGAAGAATGAAGAATGAAGAATGGACTAACGAAAGGATCGGGGTGCCGACGAAGGAGGACCCCCGAGCCGACCTTGGAAAATGGAGAATGGAAAATGGACCAACAAAAGGATCGGGGTGCCGACGAAGAGAAGTCCCATTATTTTCCATAAATCACTTCTAAAATTGCAAAGCCATCAAATACCTCTCGTGTAGTATAGCTAAGGCCCTTTTCCTTCACATAACTCTCCAGATAATGCTTTTCTGTCCAAGCACGGGCACGACCGCGTGTAGCTGCATACCAAATATATATGCTGAGGTTTTGCCACGAAAAATACTTTTTACTCAACTTCCAAAATCCTCCTCTTCCTGTAGGAGTCAATACAAAGAGTTTTCCTGTGGGTTTCAAAACGCGCAGGGACTCCTCCAATAAATGATCGCAAGTCTCCGGTTTCAGGTTAAAAAGAACATTGCAAAGAGCAACGTGATCAAAGCTGTTTTTCTCAAAGGGAAAAGGCTTATCTTTTTTTACACAAAATAGTGCAACTGCATCCCCATCAAGTTCTTTGCGGGCCTCTTCCAACATAAGCTCATTGGTGTCTATACCGGTACATTCCATGTTTTTTTCCCTGCTTAAAATTTGCAACAACTTAGCCGGGCCCGTACCCACATCAAGCAAGCGCTCTCCTCGTGGCAATTCCTCTATGAGATCATTGAAAAAATTGCGATACCACGGTTTCTTCTGCACAGAAGAAAAAAACTTCACAAACCAAAATCTGCTCATAAAAATACCTGTTGAAAAGATTCGCAAAGCTGTTGATATCAAAAGCTCTGCGAATCCGGACAAAAAATTGAATTAAAAAGTATAACCCAAATGCAAAGTTACAAATGGAACAACAGGAGAGATGTCGTACTCACTCCCCCCTATTTGATTGCTGCCACTTAACTTATCGGTAACACCTATGCCACCCCAGGGCTTGAGGTAGAAATTGTTTTTAAAAGGCCTCCAACTAAAACCGGCATAAGGCATGAAAAGGACATTGTAAAAATCTGCTTCCACTCCTTCAAAGCCTCCTTTCTGCAAACCAAATTTTTGGAATGCCGCTTGCCCTCCTACAAACAAGCCTTGATTGCTCTTGGCAAAATAGTACTCTGCAAAAAGGCCATAGCCCTGCTTCAGCCGAACTTGCCAACCCTGAGCTTTGTTGGCTTTATTCAGATCAATCAGCGCCTCAGGCATGTCCATGGCATAAGTACCCAAGCCAAACAGCCAATGATCCATACCCACAGGTTTTACTCTGAGATGAATCGCATAGCCATTGAATACAAAAGTCGCAGGATCTGTTTCGATTGAAAACTCAGTCTTAGACTGAGCCGCCCCCCTATTCAGTGAAAACAGCAGAGCAAGAAAAACAAAAACTAAAGTCGTGAAAAAGTAAGGTCTCATGTGAAAAGGTTTAAATGTTAAAATTAGTAAACTAAACATAAAGAATGTTTAGTTTTGGTTAAAAAAAATCAGGCATTCATAAGCCGTAAAAGATCAGCCATGCTGGTCTGGGCCAATCGCTTTTTCATCTGTTGCTCAGCCTCAGTTAAAATAGAAGCAACCATTTCCTGGGCTTTATCAGGTTTCTTCCCGGACACATTGATCCGGAAGTCAGTTTGAAAAAGAGGCCTTTTCTGCTCCAAAGCATCCAGCAAGTCAAGCACACTTATCTCCTCAGGACTGCGCGCTAATCTCACGCCTCCTTTGGTACCCTCCCGAGACTCCAAAATGCCAGCCTTGGTAAGACTTTGTAAGATCTTGACCAACGTAGGGCGGGCAATGTCCAAATATTCCGCTATCAGCTTAGCCGGTATAAACTCAAATTGACCAAGTTGCACCTTATCCGCAACCATCGCAACTACCAAAATCGCTTTCGAAAAAGAGCGAGAATAAGCCATATAAACTAACTATTTAGTATGTATAGAACGCTAAGATTAGAAATTAGTTGTATTTCACGCAACTAATTTTTTAAAATCGTGAATCTCCAAAAATCCCTAACTTTGCCTGCCAAATTAATAGACACAACCATGAAGAAGGAAATCAAAGTAGGTCTGCTGGCCTTAAGTGCCATTGCCATTTTTATCTGGGGCATCAAATACTTGCAGGGGCAAAATCTCCTCACGCCATCTCAGACCTTTTACATCAAATACGACGATGTTGATCTGCTCAAAATAGCCAGTCCCGTAGTCGTCAGCGGACTCGAAGTGGGCACGGTCAAAGACATCTACCAGGACCCCGAAAACCTCAAGAAAATCATCGTTGAAATCACGGTTGACAAAAACGTACGCATCCCCAAAGATACCGAAGCCCGCCTGATCAGCACCAGCCTGATGGGTGGAAAGGCCATTTTGCTCTCTTTTGAGCACGATTGCAGTGGCAAAGACTGTGCCCAAAGTGGCGATTACCTCACCGGCAAAACGGTGGGCTTTCTGCCCTCCATGGCCGGAGAAAAAGCAGGTAAAAGCATGGAAGAAGTCATGGCTAAATTGTCCGTACTTCTCGACTCCATCCAACAACAGATGGACACAGGCGACAAGCAAGTGCTCAATCGCGGCATGGAGGACATCAGCGCCACCCTGGCCAACCTGAATGCCGCCAGCCATACCCTCAACCTCATGCTCGCCAATTCACGCGGCAACATCGAGAGCGCCCTGGACCACACGGCTTCCGTAACAGAAATGCTGGCTCAACAACGCGATGCCATTGCGCAGACCATCAGCCATTTCAACGCCATCAGTGCAGATCTGGAAAAGGCCGGCATCGGACAGGAGATTAGCGAATTGAGCGATGGCCTGAAAAACACCATGCAAAACTTAGACAACGCACTCCAACAATTCAACGGATTACTGGCCGACCTGCAAAACGGCAAAGGCTCTCTCGGACTGCTGCTCAACGACAAGGAGCTATACGAAAACCTCAACACCACACTCAAACACGCCGAATTGCTGATGCAAGACCTGCGCCTGCACCCCAAGCGCTATACCCGCGTCTTGTCCAAAAAGGAACAACCCTACGAAGCTCCCGCAGAAGACCCTGGAATCGGCAATTAGGCCCAAAAACCCTGTGCGCTGTACTGCAACAAAGCAAACAGGCACCAAGCACACACACTATGGCAAAGAAAAAACACAAGGTTCTCATCGTAGATGACGAGCGCAGCATACGCCGCACACTTTGTGACATCCTGGAATTTGAAAACTTCCAGGTCGAAGAAGCCGAAAACGGCATGGAAGGTTTGGCGAAAGCCAAAGGTGGCAAGTACGATCTGGTCATCATGGACATTAAAATGCCGCAGATGGATGGCCTGGAAGCCCTGGAGCGCCTCCAAAGCCTGCAACCCGACCTGCCCGTAATCATGATTTCCGGCCATGGCACCATAGAAACCGCCGTCGAAGCTGTCAAAAAAGGAGCCTTTGATTACATCTCCAAGCCCCCCGACCTCAATCGCCTGCTCATCACCGTGCGCAACGCCTTAGACAAGTCGAATCTGATCACAGAGACCAAGGTTCTCAAAAAGAAAGTAGCCGGTGACAAGAGCAGCGAGATGATCGGCCAATCGGCAGCCATGGAACAAATCCGCCAGACCATCTCGCGCGTAGCGCCCTCAGATGCCCGCGTGCTGATCATCGGCCCCAACGGCAGCGGCAAGGAGCTGGTGGCCCGCCAGATACACCTGCAAAGCAAACGCAAAGAAGGCCCCATCATCGAAGTCAACTGCGCGGCCATACCCTCCGAGTTGATTGAGAGCGAGCTCTTCGGCCACGAAAAGGGCTCCTTCACCTCGGCGCACAAGCAACGCATCGGCAAATTTGAACAGGCACACGGAGGCACGCTCTTCCTCGACGAAATTGGCGACATGAGCCTCTCTGCCCAGGCCAAAGTGCTGCGCGCCCTGCAGGAAAGCAAAATCACCCGCGTAGGCGGTGACAAGGAAATCAAGGTGGATGTACGCGTCATTGCAGCTACCAACAAAGACCTCCGCAAGGAAATTGCCGAAGGCCGCTTTCGCGAAGACCTCTACCACCGCCTCGCCGTCATCATCATCCCCGTGCCCTCCTTAAACGAACGCAAAGACGACATCCCCCTGCTGGTAGAACACTTCCTCAAACTGCTCCCTCCGGAAATGGGCGTACCCGCGAAAAAAATAGAGCCCGAAGCCGTCAAACTGCTACAGGAAATCAACTGGACGGGCAACATCCGCGAACTGCGCAATGTGGTCGAACGCCTGCTCATCCTCAGTGCAGAGTCCATCACCGCCGAAGATGTCAAAACCTTCGTACTGCCCTCGACAGCCCAAAGCTCCCCCACCCTGGCCTCGCTCTTTGCCGGCTGCAACAGTTGGGAAGAGGCCCAAATCAAGTTAAAAGAGGCTTGGGAAAACTGGAAAAAAGCATAGAAAACGCTGCTTTTTTTGCTGTACTTCGCAACAAAAAAGGACGTTTATCTGTTATATGTAGCCTCTCTTCGCAATAACGCCATCCCACTCCACAAACCACACTCATTGAATCTGCCTCCAATCTCATGCACACCCGAATCTATTTGTTTGAAAACTGAAAAGAACCATGAAAGCACAAGAAAACGGAACCATGAAATTGGCCCAGAAAGTCCGCCCCAAAAAACAATGGAGCGGTTCGCTCAAAGGCGAAAATTCCTGGACCATGTTCAAAATGATCTCAGAGTTTGTAGAAGGCTTTGAAAAACTCAATAAAATCGGGCCCTGTGTATCCATCTTTGGCTCTGCACGCACCAAGCCCGACAACAAGTACTACAAACTGGCAGTGGACATCGCGCGGCGCCTCACCGAAGAGGGTTTTGGCGTCATCACCGGAGGAGGCCCCGGCATTATGGAAGCCGGTAACAAGGGCGCTTCGGTGTATAACGGCACTTCCGTAGGGCTCAACATCCATCTGCCCTTTGAGCAGTCACACAATCCCTATATAGACAAGGATAAGAACCTCAACCATCGCTATTTTTTCATCCGAAAAGTCATGTTTGTCAAGTACGCCCAGGCCTTTGTAGCCCTGCCCGGCGGCTTTGGCACCATAGATGAGCTTTTCGAAGTACTCACCCTGGTACAAACCAAGAAAATCTCTCCCGTACCCATCATCCTCGTTGGAACAGAATACTGGAGCGGACTGAAAAAATGGATAGAGGAGGTCATGCTGGGCAAAGAAAACAACATCTCACCCGAAGACCTCAATCTCCTCCCCATTGTAGATGAGGCCGAAGATGTCATCAAAATCATCAACGATTTCTATGCCGAAGAGAAAGGAGAGCATCGCTTGCAGCCCAACTACAATCTATAGTGGTTTTTTACGCAGGCACCTGAAAAACACACGCCTTCTTGCTGATGA
Source organism: Saprospiraceae bacterium (assembly GCA_015494245.1). Taxonomy (GTDB): domain Bacteria; phylum Bacteroidota; class Bacteroidia; order Chitinophagales; family Saprospiraceae; genus WGBN01. The sequence continues at coordinate 5,408 of WGBN01000136.1, forward strand.
GTAAACCCAACGCACATAGAAACAACCGAGGCGGCGGCCATCGCGGCGGTGGCAACTACCGTGGCGGTGGTAACAATCGCGGAGGCGGCAACAATCGCGGGCAGCAAAACCGCAATCAAAACAACCGAAAGGACTCGGGCTCCAGGCCACCGGCGCCGCCCGCTGCCGGAGCCCCCGGTTTTGACGGCGCCTGCCTGCTGGCTTTTTTGCTCTCCATAAGCGCCTATGGCATAGGCGTGATCGGCCTTCTCCTCACAGACTTTTCTGCAGAATGGAGCTCAACCCTTCTCTTCTTTGCACGGGCCATGGCCATTGGCGGCGTCATTTTTGCCATCGTCCTGGCCCGTGCCATGGAGGACCTCAGCCCATCACAGCAATGGAAGATCAACGGAGCTATCTATCCGGGCATTTCCTATATGCTGGCCTGGCTTTATACCACTTATGCACCACATGGATTGGAGTGGGGAGTGTACATTACAGGCGCTGCTTTCCTGTTAGGACTTGTGGCGACGGTGGCTTTTTCCTTTGGCAAAGGCTGAAATGCTTTTTCTTGAATTTAAGAAAGCTCCAAATACGCTCTTAACTTATCCAACTGCTCTTTGCTACCCAGCAAAACAAAGCTACCACCAGGCTGAAGTTTTAAGCTCGGCGGCGGGTTGACGATATAGCTGCCGTCAGGGGCATGATAGGCAATGATGTTAGCTCCCGTAACCTTTCTGATTTTCAACTCGGCTATGGACTTTGGCTTACAACTCTCCGGCAAATCTTCATAGCGTATTTCTTCCAAACCGATATCTGCATCGAAGTGGGTATTCATAAAGGAAAAAAACTCAATAGCCCCGGGCTTGCTCACCAGCGTGGCCATGTAAAAGCCCCCCACCTGCTCGGGCATGATCACGTGATCGGCACCCGCCAGGCGCAGTTTGCTAATGGCCTTGCTGTCTTTGGAGCGGCTGACGATGTTCAGGCGCGGACTCAATTGCCTCGCCGTTAACACAGTGAAGACATTGTCGGTATCGTTTGGCAAGACCGTTACCATAGCATGAGCACGCTCAATGCCGGCCCGGATCAAAGACTCTTCGTGAGTGGCATCGTCTGCAATGTAAAGGTACTCGTCGTGCTCCTGCAGCAACTCCACAATCGCCTGCTGGTCCTGCTCAATGACGACAAAAGGGATGTTGTGCTGCTCAAACTGGCTGACAACCTCCTTCCCAAAACGACCATATCCGCAGACGACCACATGGCCGCTCAGCTTATCAATACGCTTTTGAACCAATTTACTCGTCATGGTCTTGAAGAGATTTCCATTGGCCACAAAATACGTAAAAGCCGAAATGGCGTAAGTATAAATGGCCAGATTAAAAATGATCAAAAGAGAAGTATAAATCTTCCCCGCATCGCTGAGGGGGCCTCCCACCTCTCCAAAACCCACCGTAGAAAGGGTGATGACCGACATGTACACGGCATCCAGATAGCTGTAGCCCTCAAGAAAGACAAAGCCCAAAGCCCCAACAAAAACAGAAGCAAAAAACAACACCAAAGCCAGCCGCAAGCTCAAATAACTGGAATAACTCAGCAGCCACTTGGTGAATGCCGATCGGGTGGGAATGCCATCTCTGCTCAGTAAAGTCAAAACCTCAGGGTTGATGTACACACAAAGCATTTGAACGGTTCCGCCGCTCAAACGCCCAAACCGAAGAAACCCGCGGGACTTCCCGCGCTGCTTCAGCTCAGGATAACAAAGGTAAAATTTTTTTGCCTTTCGGCAAATGAGCATGCGTTCCGCCTTACGCGTGGTGAGCGGGCTAAAGCCCGCTGTAC
>WGBN01000137.1 GCA_015494245.1 Saprospiraceae bacterium
GTTGTGTGTCAGAATATTAACTCCGATGCTTGATCGTTGGACTAAGCAGACTTTAACTGCATTGCGGAAATGGAATAAGAGTGAGTATCTTTGGAAAGCAAGAGCCTCATTGGTGCCATTTGCTCAATGTAAAACAATTGCTCAGCACGAAGCTGTTATTGAGAAGTTCTCTGCAGAATTGATAAAACGAAATGAGCGGTTTTGCAAAACTGCCGTTGGTTGGGTTTTGAGGGAGTATTCAAAATTTGACAAAGCGTTTGTCCTCAGGTTTCTTTCGGACTTTGAGCGCTGGACGACGAAAGAAGTGGTTCGAAATGCGACAAAGTATATTAATGATTGAAAGGGTGTAAGGGCTATGCCCTTACAGCCTCTCAATTACCCGCTGCAATTTTTCTCTCACAGCCGTAGCAGTCTCTCCCAGGGCGTCGTTTTCGATGGCTTGCATAGATGCCACGGGATCTATGGCGGAGACTTCCACGTCCTGCCCCTTTTGTTGTAAGATGACATTGCAGGGGAGCATCAGTCCGATTTTGTCTTCGGCTTGCACAGCCTTGTGGGCGTACTGCGGATTGCAGGCGCCGAGAATTTTGTAGGGAGACATCTCCACGCCCAGTTTTTTGTGTAGCGTGGCGCTCATGTCTATTTCGGTGAGTATGCCGAAGCCCTCTTCTTTCAGGGCTGCTGCAATGCGCTCCTGCGCTTTTTCCATGTCGGTATTGGCGAGTACTTTGGAGAAGTAGTATTTCATGGTTTCATCCGGTTTTGTACAGAAAATGAGCTTGGGAACGGAGCATTTTGCTCCCGAAGCCGGGCCACAGCCCATATCAAGATAACACCGGCCGGCCTCGATGGTTTACTCTGTGTAGGAGGGGTGAAATCGGGGCTTTGCGACTGCTTCGAATTGCTTACATTTGCGTTTGAAAAGAAGCTTCTGAAGCTTTCACCTAACCAAATAGACCAATCATGAAATGGCGCAAAGAAAAAGACAGCCTGGGTTACGTAGATGTACCCGCCGACAAGTATTGGGGAGCACAAACCCAACGCTCTTTTCAAAACTTTAAAATCGGGGGCAACAAGATGCCCATGGAAGTCATCCGGGCCTTTGCCATCCTGAAGAAGGCCGCTGCTTACACCAACCGCGATTGCGGCGTCTTGCCGGCTGAAAAGGCCGATTTGATCGCCCGCGTCTGCGACGAAATTCTGGAAGGCAAGTTGGACGACCAGTTTCCCCTTGTAGTCTGGCAGACGGGCTCAGGCACGCAGTCCAACATGAATGTCAATGAAGTCATCGCCAATCGCGGGCATGTGTTGCGAGGTGGCGCCCTGACCGATGAAAAGAAATTCCTGCACCCCAATGACGACGTCAACAAGTCGCAATCTTCTAACGACACTTTCCCCACGGCCATGCACATCGCAGCTTATACCATGCTGATGGAAAATACCATACCGGGCATAGAAACGCTGCGCGATACGCTCAGGGAGAAGTCAGAGGCCTATATGTCTGTGGTCAAAATCGGCCGTACCCACTTTATGGATGCCACGCCTCTGACGCTGGGACAGGAGTTTTCGGGTTACGTTTCTCAATTGGAGCACGGCCTTCGCGCCATTCGCCACAGCCTGGCCCACTTGTCTGAACTGGCCCTTGGAGGTACGGCCGTAGGCACGGGCCTGAATACACCCGAAGGGTATGCCGAAAAGGTGGCTGCACATATCGCTGATCTTACCGGATACCCCTTCGTCACGGCTGAAAACAAATTTGAGGCGCTGGCAGCCCACGATGCCATAGTCGAAGCTCATGGCGCTTTGAAAACCGTAGCCTGTTCCCTGATGAAAATTGGTAACGACATACGCATGTTGGCCTCGGGGCCGCGCTGTGGCATAGGCGAGATCAAAATTCCGGCCAACGAACCCGGCTCCTCCATCATGCCCGGCAAGGTGAATCCCACCCAGGCCGAAGCTCTCACCATGGTCGCTGCCCAGGTCGTTGGCAATGACGTAGCCATCAATACCGGAGGCATGACCGGTCATTTTGAGCTGAATGTCTTCAAGCCCATGATGATCTTCAACTTCCTTAACTCCGCCCGCCTCATTGGAGATGCCTGCCGCAGCTTCAACGACAAATGTGCCGTCGGCATCGAACCCAACGAAAAGCGCATCCGCGAGCACCTCAACAACTCTCTGATGTTGGTTACGGCCCTCAACACCCACATCGGTTACGACAAGGCCGCCGAAATTGCCAAAAAGGCCTATAAAGAAGACAAAACCCTTAAAGAAGCCGCCCTCGAACTGGGCTACCTCACGGAAGAAGAATTCGACCTGTGGGTACGTCCCGAAAAAATGGTTGGCCATTTAAATCTCAACGCATGACCTCTTTTTCTTCTTCGGCTTTCGCCAAACGCCACAACGGCCCGCTGCCCGCGGAAACCCGCCAAATGTTGGATGCCGTCGGCGCTTCCTCTCTGGAAGAACTGATCGAACAAATTATCCCCGCAGACATCCGCCTGCAGCAGGAGCTCTCTCTGCCCGAACCCCTGACGGAAGGGGAGTACCTCAAGCATCTGCGCCGCCTTGCCGGTAAAAATCAGGTGTTTAAATCCCATATCGGACAGGGCTATTACGAAACGCATATGCCGGCGGTCATTCAGCGCAACATCCTGGAAAATCCGGGTTGGTACACCCAGTACACGCCCTATCAGGCAGAAATTGCCCAGGGGCGGCTGGAGGCGCTGATGGTTTACCAGACCATGCTGATTGACCTGACCGGCCTGCCACTGGCCAATGCCTCTCTGCTCGATGAGGGCACGGCGGCAGCCGAAGCCATGCTGATGTTTTACCACCTCAAAAACAAGCGCATCAAGGGCGAGCCCATACATCGCTTTTTTGTGGATGAAGGCGTTTTTGCACAAACCGTAGAAGTCTTGTCTATGCGAGCCGAGCCCCAGGGCATAGAAATTGTGCAAGGTAAGTGGCAGGAGTTTGAGCCGGACGCTTCCTTCTTTGGGGCCTTGTTGCAATACCCCAATGCACGTGGAAGTGTGGAAGCATACGGCGCTTTCGCGCAAAAGGTGAAAGATGCGGGTGCTTTCGTAGCCGTAGCCACCGATCTGATGGCGCTTACCCTGCTCGAAGCGCCGGGGCACTGGGGGGCAGATGTGGCCGTGGGCAGCACTCAGCGTTTTGGCTTACCCATGTTCTTTGGCGGGCCTCATGCGGGCTTCTTTACCTGCAGGGAGGAATTCAAACGCCAGATGCCGGGGCGCATCATCGGCCTGACGGTAGATGCTCAGGGCAATCAGGCTTACCGCATGGCTTTGCAAACCCGCGAGCAGCACATCCGCCGCGAAAAAGCCACTTCCAACATCTGTACGGCACAGGCTTTGCTGGCCATTTTGTCGGGCATGTATGCCGTTTGGCACGGGCCCGAGGGCTTGCGCCAAATGGGAGAGCGTATCCACAGCATGGCCGTTCGCCTCAGTGAAGGACTGAAAGCCCTGGGCGTGGAGCAGGAGCATGAACACTTTTTCGACACCCTCAGCCTGCCGATGAGCGATGAGCAACAGCAGACCGTTCGGCGTTTTGCGGAAGCTGAAAAAATCAACCTCTTTTATACCCGGGGCCGCATCTGCATC
>WGBN01000138.1 GCA_015494245.1 Saprospiraceae bacterium
AGATGTGTATAAGAGACAGATCCACGACTTCGGATTATGACCGCGAGAAACTGCAGGAGCGCCTGGCCAAGCTGGCTGGTGGCGTGGCTGTTTTGCGCGTCGGTGCTGCTACCGAAGTTGAGATGAAAGAGAAAAAAGCACGCGTTGAGGATGCTCTGCATGCCACCCGTGCAGCGGTCGAGGAAGGTATTGTACCCGGCGGTGGTACCATGTACATCCGCGCCCGCAAAGTGCTCAAGGACCTGAAAGTCGATGGTGATGAGCAGATCGGTGTCGATATCCTTTACCGTGCTCTCGAAGAGCCGCTGCGCCAGATTTCCAGCAACGCCGGCAAAGAGGGCTCAATCATCGTTCAGAAGGTTGAGGACTCCAAAGAAGCAACTTTTGGCTACAACGCTGCCACGGATGAGTTCGGTGACCTGGTCAAGGCCGGTGTCATCGACCCGACCAAAGTGACCCGCGTTGCCCTTGAAAACGCCTGCTCCGTCGCTTCGCTTCTGCTCATGACCGAAGCAACGGTCGTTGAGAAGAAAGAAGAAGAACCGGCAGCACCTGCCATGCCTCCGGGCGGCGGTATGGGCGGTATGTACTAAGAGTGATCTTTCTCCTGATAAAGCCTCCCCGGTTCACCGGCGGAGGCTTTTTTTATATCGCGGTCGTGCAACGGATTCTCCGCAGGCCAGTCTTGGCTCACGTAGTGGGCAAGCCCTAACCTGAATGATGCTCTCCTCCGTGGATGATCAGCCGCTGCTGCAAAAACATCTCTCCACAATTTTTCGCAATGTCGCGCTCTGCATGCGGGCTGCCGGCTCAGCCAAATGTTGTTTTGCTGTGCATCCATCTGTTTATCAGTCAGGTTATCCTGTTAACTCAGCTTAGGGGGGCTGGCCCGCATACCGACATCTGTCATTCCGGCCAGGCGAAGCGCAGTGCCGGAATCTCATCTTTTCGGGCTCGTGCCTGAGTCCGGGAGATTCCGGTCTTCCCCTGCGGGGAAACCGGAATGACGGTTCTGGGGTAGGCACGTGCTGTTGTCATACGGCCTGGTTAAAAAATGCAACCGTGCTGAGTTAATGAGTTAAGTGGATAACCAGTGCCTGCCAATCCTTAACCCAACCTTATCATAGACTTAACTTTGGGGACATCCAAACTCCTTGGCACCCATTTCCCATCCGTTAATTCTTCATAACTCTTAAATACAAAAGGCAGTACTCGAGCTTTGAATGGGTCATGCATTTGGTCAAATATATTTAGATGCAAATGGGGGGCTGTTGAATTTCCCGAATTCCCAACATTGCCTATCCACTGCCCCACTTCTACTTTCTGCCCCATTTCAACTTGTAATGAACCTTCCTTTAAATGCGCAAGAAATACAATATAGCCTTCTTTCGTAATAATCATGACATAATTGCCGGCATTGGGCCGAATATACAATTTCCCATTCACTTTCTTCGGGTTTAAATCTGTAAGTAGCATTGAACCAAAGAGCAATTGTTATCCAAATATTGGTATATATATGGTCTGCCCAGTCCCTCCCAATCTGGAATACTTCTCCTGCCACGGGAGAATACACCGGTTGATTCCAGCAATAATAGTGCTCAGCCCCTACTTTGCCAACAACCTGATTGATTTTCGATTTTTTGTGATATTTTTTTCGATCAGGATCTTTCATCACAAAATCGAATGCATAAGGATGATGGCCGGGAGGGCGTAAAAACTGCCATTCTCCTTTTAAGGGAAAGTCTATCGAAATTCTTTTTTCTTCATTCACAGTATAAACTGGCTCCTTCCAACACAAAAAAGACACACGCAACGGCGCAGCGACGCGGCGGATTATTTTGCAGGACATAGCGCCATCGCGGCGTCATGTGAGAAAAACGATGACCCGCTGCCCCGACTTTTACGACTCTTCTGCTTTTTTCGAGCTTCGTGGCCTTTGTGATGCAACCCGGCTTCAGCTCAAAGCTGTGAGTTTTGCCTGCTGCTTTTTGTTCAAATAATCGATCGCTCTGGTGAGGTTGCAGCCTCTCATGCTGCATTGTGAATTTTTCGTCTCAACACCGCCGACAGATACGCTCTGGCCCGGCGCAAGTGCGAATCGCAAAAATACTGAATCTGGCCTGGAGAAGCAAATCAATTCTCGGACGCGCTGTCCGGCGGCTCACCCGATGTGTGCTCGCTCTGTTCCCATTCGGCCAATTTTCGCCGCTTTCGCCGCTGCACCA
>WGBN01000139.1 GCA_015494245.1 Saprospiraceae bacterium
GTATGCCCCGTAAAGGTCTGCAGTTTTCCATCCGGCAGGCGGGCTTCGACCTGCCAGATAAACACGCCGGCGCTCATGGGCTTGCCGCGGTAATTGCCATCCCAGCCCACTACGGGGGAGTTCACTTCAAAATTGCCGGTTTCAAACAGTACTTCCCCCCAGCGGTCGTAGATGCGGAAGCGCTCTACGATGGTTCCCGGGCGGCCATGCACCAGCAGCAGGTCGTTGACTTTATCGCCATTGGGCGTAAAAGCCGTGGGCACCAACACGGGATTGTCCTTGCTCACGTAAATCCTGACCTTGAGCTCAGCCTGGCAGCCTACCGAGTCGGTAGCCGTCAGCAAATATACCAAGCCCTCCTTTGCAGAAGAAACCGGGTCATTGCAATCCAGGCAGGAAAGCGTGCCTTCATAAGGCTCGTACCAGAGATAGCTCACCGGCCCCTGTTCGTTTTCTGCATAAGCGAAAAGCTGCACTTCCTCTCCGTAAGTGATTTGGATGGAAGTGTCGGGTATCATCACCAAATACAGCGGCTCGGGCTCTTCCAAGTCGGCAGAAGTGAGCCACTCACAGCCGTGGGCATCCTGAATGAAGATGTTGTAGGAGCCCGCCGGCAAGCCGATGAAGGCATTGGAGCCGGAGAAGAACTCCCCATCTAAGCTATAGGAGAAGGGCGCCGTGCCGCCTTGCGGTTCGATGAGCAGCGAGCCGTTTTCGTATCCATAGCAATCCGGCGGGTCAGGAGTAACGATGGGATCTATGGGTGCCGGCTGCAAAATTTCAATGGTATCCACCCGCTCGCAGCCCAGGGCATCCGTGACGGTCAGGTAGTAAAAACCCGCGGGAAGGTCTGTCAGATCGGGTGTGGCCATGCCGTTGTTCCAGGCATACACATAATCGGGTTGCCCGCCACTGACGTGCACCGATACAGCTCCTGCATCGTCGCCAAAGCAGGGGTTGTCAATTTGCTGGCTTTGGATGTTAATGGGCGGCGACTGAGGTACGAAGAAAGTCTCCTCAGCCTCGCAACCGCGGGAATCCTGGACGGTTACAGAGTAGTTGCCTGCCGGCAAATTCTGGGCCTGCGCACCTGTCTGCATGCCTACCTGCGGACTCCAGAGGTAATCCACACTTCCCACCGTATCCTGCAAAGAGACCACAGTGGCTGCGCCTGTGGAATCCCCATAGCAATCTATGGGTGTTACTTCCAGAGTCATTTCTATCGGTGGCGTTTCGGGCAGGAACACACTGGCCGTTCCCGTGCATCCCTGGTCGTCGGTTACGGTAACCTGGTAGGTCATGCCGCCGGGCAGGTTATCGGCGACATCGGTAATCTGCACGGGATTGGTGTTCCATTGATAGGAAAGCATGCCCGAGCCGGTGCCCCCGCTAACGCTGTTCACGGCTACAGCCCCATCGGAATCTCCGAAGCAAGTCGGGGGGACAAAGATGGTCGTTACTTCCACCGGCGGCAATTCGCTGATGGCCACATCCATTTCGGCAGAGCAGCCATTGCCATCATAAGCCGTAACGGTATAGGTGCCCGGGCTGAGGCCGGTAGCCAGGGCATTTTGCTGGCCGTTGCTCCAGCTATAGCTGTAATTGCCCACCCCGCCTTCTGCCATGGCAAGGGCTTGAGAAGCGCTCATGCCGGCACAGCCCATCAATGTTTGCCCTGCCTGTACACTAACCGGCGTAGCCGGTTCGCCCACCATAGCCGAAGCTGAAGCCGTACACCCATGGCTATCTGTTACGAGCAGGCTGTAAGTGCCCGTAGCTACATTGGCAAGTACGGAATCCGTAGTGGCGCCCACATCATTCCATTGGAAGCTGTAAGGCCCCGTGCCACCCTGTACGAGAGGCGTTATGGAGCCGCTGCTTTCGCCAAAACACAAAACGTCTTGCGGATTGAGGTTGACCACAAGGCTATCGGGTTGCTCAATGGTAATTTGCCCTGTGCTTTGGCAGCCGTTGGCGTCTTCTACCTGCACTTCGTAATCTCCCGCAGCCAGCATACTGGCCGTGGGGAAAAATTGCATGAGGGGATCGTTCCACAGATAAGTGTAAGGAGGCATGCCGCCCGTCGCTTCCACCATGGCCTGCCCGTCATTGCTGCCGTAGCAACTGATCTGCTGCGTCTGCGACATGTTGAGCACAAGGGCCTCAGGCTCTGTAATCGTAAAGAAGGTCGTGTCCTGACACCCCGCCCCGTCTGTAGTGATGAGCTGATGGTCGCCGGCACAAAGATTGCTGAACAGCGGGTCGGTCTGGTTGTAGGTATAAAGGCCTCCGAGATGCCTCACCTCAAAGCTGAAGTTGGGAACGCCGGCAACTACATTGATCTGCAAAGTACCATCGCAGGCACCCGCACAGGAGACTTCGGTGATGACGGTATCTATCATCAGGCCACAGGGAGAATACACACATACAGCCGTCGCCGTATCCACTTCACAGGCAGGAGCTGTTATGTTGGGCACGACCTGCACATTCACCATATCACCGGTTTGCATGCCCGTAATGACTTCTGCCAAATTGCCATTGTTGGGCGGCATCCAGCCCGAGCCGTCAATGTTGATGAGGTAGTCCGTAAGCGTGCCCACCTGGTCCCAACTGATGTTCATGATGCCGCCGGAATCAGGCGTGCAGGTAATTTGAGTGGCCATATAAGAAGGCAAAACTTCGATGTGTACCGTATCGCTGTATTGACAATTGTAGCTATCGGTACTCTGCACCAGATAAGTTACCGGCACAGTAGGCTGCGCGGTAGGGTCAGGGCAGTTGCTGCAAGAGAGGTCAATATTGGGCGACCAGAGGTATTGAACCTCATTGGTCGAGTTGAAGGTAATGTCCCAGGAGTTGAGCGTGCCAAAAGCCGTAGGGCCAAAGGCATCGCTAACGAGCAGCGACCAGGTGCCATTGATAGGCGCTCCATTCAAGACCGTCCAATCGCCTTCGGGCTGGAAGTTGCCGGTAAAGGGAGAAGAGCCGGAAGTAATGGGCGTTACGGCCGTAGGTGTAAAACAGGTTTGAGTATAGAAATCACTGCTACCGCCATTGTTGGAGGTCAGTTCCAGGAGCGCGCCATTGGGCGCCTGTAAATACACCACCACATCGGCGAGAAAATCCGTTTCAATGTCTATGCAGACGGAGACAATATCGGTGAAAACATCGGTGATAACAGCCGGATTGATGCTGTTGACGTTCATGCTCGACACATAGGGATTGCCTGGCGGATGGTTGGCATTGCCGAAGGCATATTGGGGGTGAGATTCGAAAGTTACCGTATCCGTCAGATCAATGGAGGCAGACACATCCAAATCCACGCTCTCACCTACACAAATTGTGGTATCTGCTTCGGGCGTGAGGTTTTGCTGGCAGCTATAGCAGTCGGGATGGGTGTGGGGCAGGACGTCTATATCGAAGTCGTAGTCCCAAACACATCCGAATTCGTCTTCTACCTGATAGGTGTATAAAACCGTCCCTGCATTTTCCGGAGAAGCGGCAATGGAATCCTGCGTTCCGTAATAGATGGAAGGATGGTCCAGCCAGCCCCAGTTTGTCAGGGCCGGACTAAAGGTCTCCACATTGGGATAGAGCTCGGGGGCAAACTCAATACTCCAGGAAAAGATGAAGCCGTTGTCAATGCCCCAGAGGTCTTGCACGGAAATGGTCCACTCTCCATTCAACGGGCAGCCGAGGAAGTTGGAGAGAGGCTCGTAGGAGTTGTAATCTCCCGGAGGCAGCGTGCCCGGATTGTTGGCATTGGCATATTCAATCCAGGTACCTGCCGTAGCATCGGGCGTCCAGCAATAATCATAACCCACGCCGGGGATGGGCGTAGGCAGGCCTTCATCGGCTTCATAAGGCTCTCCGAGAAAGACCTCACCCCCTTCCTGTCCGGCAAAATTGTGGAGGATTACGCTGGTACCATCGGGACAGGTGAGAGAGATTTCCAGGTCGCGCATCCAACTGTGCTCCATGTTGACACAGATACCAAGCAACTGGTTGATATCCGTCAACACCTGGCCTGGAGAGAATTCCGTAAAATTGAGGCTGGTCACATAAGCTGCTCCGGTGCCATCGGGCAGGGCCAGAGAATCCGAACGCGCCTGCTCCGTTTGAAAACTGGCCGAATTGGGCAGAGTGGAAAGTGTAAGCGTGGTGTCCACTGCATTCACAACAGCATCCAGAGAAACCGAATCCCCTGCACAAATCTGATCGGGCAGCGCCTCTCCGGGAATGAATTGCGGCCGAGGCGCCACGCGCACGCGCTGACTGATGAAGTTGGTATTGGTACAGCCAAACTGGTCCGTAATGGTGAGTTGTACGGTATAGCCTCCCGGTTCATCGTACACATGTGAAGCAATGGGGCCTATCCCTTGGGTGCCATCTCCAAAATCCCAGGAAAAAGAAGAGGTGAAATCGGAATGGTTGTAAACGATGCCATCCTGCGGATACTCTCCATGCCCTTCCAAGTAAACGGCATCACCCGGGCAAATATCAATATATCCGGTATCGGCCGGCTCAATGGCAGGGTCGGTTGTAGTCAGTACCGAGTGAATGGTTTGGCAGGCCGCAATGCAATTGATGTCGGCGCTCCATCCCTGCCCCTCATCCGAAGCATCAGAGGTAAATACCACCGTCAAACAACCACTGGGATTGGCAGCCGTAGCCTGAATGATAAAAGGATTGCCTGCCGGAAACTCATCAGCACAGGCAAGCAAAGGCGCCGTGGCATCCGGCCCGTCATAAAAGCAAAGCACATCTCCTGCCCCCAGCAAAACCCCCGAAAAAACCAACTGAATGTGCGTTCCCCCTACGCCATCCGAGCATATCGTTGTCGTGAAATTTTCATTGGGCCCATACGGATTAGCCCCTCCTCCACTATCCAGAAAGAAGCCATCACAGTCGTTGATGGGTGTGCCATCCATCAGATAGTTTTGAGAAAAAAGGTCTTGGGAAAAAATAAAGAAAGCAAGAACAAGAAAAACAGGTAAACGCAGCATCATCGGTTATCGAGTTTTTAGAGGGATATGTAAAGTATGTTTAACACAAGACATCCTCTTTTTACAAGGGGAGGGGTTCTTGTAATACATGCAACATCAAGACAAGACTCCCCGAAGGAAGCCCGGCATTTGTTCAAGTGGGATTAGTTCCTTTAAGTCGGCTTTTCGAAAGGGCGCTTTCTTTTCCGCAAAGACCTTTCTATCCGCAAATATACATGACTTAGCGGAGAATACAAACTCCCGACCACGCTATTTTCTCTAATTTGCGACATTTGGCCTGAAAAACTCCATGGCCGCAGTGCGCAGGTGCTTCAGCTCCTGCGGCACGGTTTTGGCGGAAGCCCATTGAAGCCATGCCCGCTTCTTCTCCCAATAAAAGAGCGCAAAAAAACCGAGCAGAGGCACGACAAAAGCAGCGAGCACGCCTTTCCATCCCCAAAGCAGCCCCCCAAGTACCATCAGTAGAATCAGATAAATCAAATAAAAGCCCATGCCCACCCCGATGGCCACCGAGGCTTGAAATTCAATCCGCTCTACCTTGCTCAGGGAGAGTTTATGAGCGGCCCAAAGTATAAAGTAGTTGAGCAGATATCCCAAAACAAAAGGCACAAAACCCAGAATGAGAAAGAGCCAATGCCCTATATGCAGGGAGCGCTTACGATACACAGCCCTGTCATTCAGGCCTGAAACTGCCAATGCCTTCCAATAAGCATCTACTTTTTCCTTCAACTGTTTTTTGCGCTCTTCATCCATCTCATTCACGGCATCGGCAATGGCCTTTTCCATGCGAAAACGACTGTCATCTGAAAGGCTCACCGGCCACAAAGGCTCATCCTGCCGCTCCGTGCGATGCATGACAAACAGCCTTTCCACCAGCTCCTCATCTTCTTTGCGCTCAATGATGACGACCTTTTCGGCAAGCCGCTCTGCCAGCTCCTGCGTAAACTCGCGCAAAGCCCTGGGCGGCTTCTCTTCATAAAGCTTGCGGTATTCGCTCAAGCGCATAGGCTCGCTAAACTCAATCATCACTTCCGAGCGGAAGCGTTCGGAATAGGTATAATTCACCCCTACGGGCACCACATAAATCTCCTTGTCCGGAAACTGCGAAGCGGCGTTAAAAGCCAGACGCGCCACCGCCTTGCGAATGGGCCTCAGCCGTTTCTCATGCCGCGTATTGCCCTCTGCCAAAATCATCACCGTCTTGCCCTCGCCCAAAGCCTGAGACATCGCATCCAACACCTTGTAATTGTCCCGAACGGCCTGAATGCCACTCTCATATTGCCGGAAAATAGGCAACATGTGCAAATCCCTCATCAAACGAGCGTAAAAAGGCTTGCTGAACAAGCCCCCCCTCACCAAAAAGTAAAGAGGCCGATCCAGCCAACACGCCAAAACACAAGGCTCTATAAAAGCCGTAGGATGGTTGGCCGCCAAAATGACGCCCGCGTCCTTGGGGATGTTCTCTATGCCCGACAAAAATATCTTGCGAAAATAAGTGCCAAAAGCAATCCGTGCTATAGGGCGAACAATGAAATACAACATGCTCCTGTTTTACACTCCCAATCCAAACAAGCAAAAAGCCCGCTATTCAAAATCGCTGACAAAGATACTATTTTCGGATAAACCATGAAGCAATCTCATCATTGAGCCCCACACACTCATAAAAAATTCCGAACTTGGGCCCATGAAAAAACTGCTCGTATTGGCCGGCCCTACCGCCGTGGGAAAAACGGAGTTCTCCATCCGCCTCGCCGAAACCTTCGGCATGGAGATTCTCTCGGCCGACAGCCGCCAGTTTTATCGCGAAATGAACATCGGCACCGCCAAACCGACACCCCAACAACTCGCCCGCGTCCCGCATCACTTCATCAACTCCCTCAGCATCTTCGATCACTACGATGTGGGCATGTTCGAGCAAGATGCCCTCTCACTCCTCCAAAAACTCTACCAAAAACAAGACTCCGCCTTGCTCACCGGCGGCTCAGGCCTCTACATCCGGGCCCTCTGTGAAGGCCTCGATGATTTCCCCGAAATCCCTTCCGAGGTGCACCGCAAACTGGAAGAAGACCTGAAAACAAAAGGACTACAAGCCCTCCGGGAAGAACCCAAAAACACAGACCCCCGCTACTACGAACAGGTAGATCTGCAAAATCCCAGGCGGCTGCTCCGGGCACTGTCCGTCATCCGGCATACAGGCAAAGCTTTCTCTGCCTTTCGGCAAATGGAGCAAGGCCAAAAAACAAAACCGCGCCCCTTTCAACCCATCTACCTCCTGCTCGAACGCCCCCGCCAACAACTGTACGAACGCATCAATCAACGCGTCCTGCTCATGATGGAACAGGGGCTGCTGCAAGAAGCTCAACAGCTCTTCCCCCATCGCCACCTCAAAGCCCTGCAAACCGTAGGCTACCAGGAACTCTTCTCCCATCTCGAAGGAAAAATCTCCTTAGATGAAGCCGTCAGCCTCATCCAGAGAAACACCCGCCGCTATGCCAAACGCCAACTCACCTGGTTCCGAAAAGGCAACTGGCACAGATTTCCCGCCGAAGCAGAAAAGGAAATTTTAAGGTTTTTAAGAGCCTACACTTACCGCAGTACCAAAGGCAAAACCCCGCCCTTCCTCTCAAAAGAGAAATGCAGGTAATAGATGCCTTTCGGCAAATCCCGCAGAGCCAGGAGGTATTCATTTTTACCTCTGTGCAGACTCTCCTCACGCTCGTACACGAGACGGCCGAGAGCGTCGTACAGCTGCAATTGCAAAGGGCCGGCTTCCGGGCTTTTTATGCGCAAACGGGCATCTCCGGAGGATGGGTTGGGATAAAGCGTCCAACTCCAAAGGGAGGAAAGCTCGCCGGTGCCATCGGTCTTGAGTTGCACATAAGCCGTGGCGATGCTGCTGCAATGCAAATTGCCTGCAGTAAAAGAAACGAGATAGCTGTCGTAAGCGGGAAATACGTGAACGGGATTTTGCTCATTGGAAACGGGACTGCCATCCCCAAAATCCCACTCGTAAAACTCCACATCTCCAACAGAATTGTCGAAGAAAGAGACTTCCAGATCATTCACTTCCCAACTGAAAGCAGCAGAGGGAAAAGAAACCACTTCGATGTAATTGTGCTGTTCTAAAGTGTCAGCGCCTAAGTTGTTTTCTACAATCAGGCTCACATCGTAAAGGCCCGGGGAGGGGTAAGAAACCACCGGATTCAAATCCGTAGAAGTGGAGGGATTGCCTCCGGGGAAATACCACTGCCAGCTGATGTCCGTACCCAAAGACTGGTTTTCAAACTGGGCAACATGCGGCGCACAACCCGATGGCAGATCCACGGAAAAAAGAGCCAGAGGAGGCACGCCAAAGAAGATATCTTCTTCCACGGTATAGAAACCACAGGCATTGAAAACCGTCAATGCAACTGTATAAGAACCGCCTGAGGCATAAGTATGGCTCACGCTCAAATCTGTGGAGACACCCGTACCATCGCCAAAGTCCCACCAAAGGCTGTCGGCATTGGAAACGACCGCCACAAAATCGGCTGTCAGCGCAGCTTGGTTGACGGTTGAACTAAAGGAAGCCGAAGGTGAAGGCTGGAACCACAACAGGGATTCTCCGGAAACGATCGGTGCAAAACACGGATGTGAAAGCACAAGGCGATAGCGATTTCCCTGCATAGCCGGCTGAGCGAAAATCGTCAGTTCAGCCGTTTGCTGGCCGGCATAATCGGAAGCCCCTGCCGGAATATCCATGAAGCCGGAGCCCTCATCTACCTGCCATTGCACAGAGAGGTTCTCCCCTGCGACTTCGGCAGTGAGTACAAAGGCATCGCCCTCACAAGCGAAAAGCGTATCCGGCAAATCAGCCGTCAGAGCCGGATAGACAAAAGGCTCTGTTCCTTGCGGCAAACCTGCCCAACTTTCATACAGGCCGGCTTCGCCGGCCTGTGCGCCATTGGTCGTGCCATCGCATTGGCTCAAATTGCCCGTATTTTCTCCCGGCAGGCCTCCTGACAAATCCGGATTCAGGCTCAGCAGGTTGCACATCAGGCGGCCACCGGAGCCTCCGCCACCCGGGCCATAACAACGCTCCGGCTCACTGTTGCTGCCTCCACCGTCGCCTCCTGTAAGCCGGATAACGGCATTGCCCTGAATGCCTGAGGTGAAGATAGCGACGGTACCCGCAGCGCCACCACCGCCACCTCCATCGCCCTGGGCCATATTTGCCGAAAGGCCGGAAGAAGAAATCGGAAAGCCATTGGTCACCAAGACGCCGGCCTCTACCATAAAAATACCACCGCCATGGCCGCCGCCCGAGCCCGCACCGAGATCATTGGCATGGCCGGAGCCTCCACCGCCACCCATAAATATACGGTCGGAGGCAGGCTGTAGCGCCTTGCCGCCACGCCCCGGGTAAATGCCCGGACAACCAAAAATGCTCTGGAAGTAATAATTTCCTCCCTGACCTCCCTGCGCTCCGACATGGCCGCCTCCGCCGCCCCCGCTGTTGTGATCATTGCCTCCGCCACCGCCATTGGCCTGAGCGCCGCGGCCGGCATCTTTACCGGTTATGAAATTGGCAATGCCCTCCCCTTTGGCTGCGCCCCGCCAATCGCTGAGTGCATAATACCAGTCGTTTTGCTGCAAAAACCACTGGCAAGAGCTCTCCTGAGGCAACAATAGACCTCCTCGAAACCCCTGCCCGTCCAAAATCACGGGCGCCTCGAGGAAAAGGGTATCGCTCACTTCCAAAGCCAAAACGCCCCCCGTCTGCCCATTCCAGGCCTGGGCCCGCAAAGTGTCAACCACCACAGCCGAGGTATATTGAGGCAAAGAGACAATCTGCACATGCCCCGCAACCTGATAGTCGTGCAGCAAGTGCTGCTGCATAAAAAGAGAATCACCCTGAACGGCAGCAACCACCGCCCGCTCGTAAAAACCGGCGCCGGCGTAATCCAGCACATCCCCAAAAGAAGAAGAGTTGCTCTGGTCTATGCTTGCCCCCTGCATTTGAATGATCAACACGGGCTCTCCCGCCTGAAAAGGCGTGGGATCATCTACCACAAAAAGCCCCATACAGGTGTCTGCTTCGGCAACCGCAGCATAGTCGTTGACGATACCGGAAAGAGGAGTCTGAGCCTGAATAGTTTCAAAAAACACTAAATACACAAATAAGTGGCAGGCAAGTTTTTTCATAAGGACGGTGTAGTTTTCTCTCGGTCGAACAACTCGGCCTTATGCAAATATAAAGTAGTTTGGGCGACTTTTGCCACCCAAGCCACTTTAATCACTCCTCAAAGCCCGCATTCAAAACCCGATCGCGCAATTTTTTTTGGTAATCTGCTATTTTTCTGCGGATGCTTTCATCTTGAGCGCCGAGGATGCGTGCTGCCAGCAAACCTGCGTTTTTGGCGCCATTCAGGGCTACCGTAGCGACGGGCACACCACCGGGCATTTGCAAAATAGAGAGTATGGAATCCCAGCCATCTATGGAATTGGAAGATTTGACCGGTACGCCTATGACGGGCAAAGGGATGAGCGATGCAACCATGCCCGGCAAGTGGGCTGCTCCTCCGGCACCTGCTATGATAACGGCAATGCCGCGCTCTTCTGCCTTGCGGGCATATTCCATCATGTACTCGGGCGTTCGGTGAGCCGAGACCACAGCGCGTTCATAGTCCAGACCCAACTCATCCAGTATTTCTGCAGCAGCCTGCATAACCGGCCAGTCGGATTTAGAGCCCATAATGATGGCTATCTTTGGCATAGGAAAATTATTTATATCAACGCCATTGCGGCCCGATCAAAAAATCGAAGTAATATTGCGTTCTGATGCGCAAAAGTTTTTCGCCATAGAGGGGGTCCGTAGCATAGCCGCAATCCACAACCACCTGTACCCAATCTTCAAAAGTGGGTGAGCTGTATTGGTTGATATCCAGATAGCAGCCACGCGTCTGGAGATGCTCTACATAATCGAGAAAGCTCTCGTAAGCAGAATCGTATTTCTTAAAACAGGTATAACTCAGCACGGGCCCTTCGCCGGGGATGAAATCCTTGTGCATCATGCAATAAGAAGGGCCGTCTTCATAGGGGTTTTTGATGCCGAAATAGTTGTTGGCCCGGAGGGTCAGTTCGCTGCGGCCCCAGCCCGATTCCAAAGCGGCCACGCAGAGCAATAGATCCACGGGCATGCCTGTTTTACGGGCGACGGCGGAGGCTGCGGGGAGATTGGCATTCAGGTATTTCAATACGACTTTGGGGATGTCTTTCCAGATGACAGCATCGTATTGAAGATTGGGGTAGGCATTGCTGCTTTGGGCAGTCAAGTCAAAAGCAGCTATCCAGCAGAGTAAGAGCAGCAGCTTTTTCATAAGTACAAAAAGCGGGATGAGCGCTGCACGCACTCATCCCGCTGTGTAGATTAATCTTCCGGTTCTTGCTGCATGGCCGATTCCAGCGCTCTGCGCTCTTCGTCGCGCTTGTGGTCTTCCATGCTCATGACCAGCAATTTCTCGTATTTTCTCAGGCCCGTACCGGCGGGTATCTTTTTACCGACGATGACGTTTTCCTTCAAGCCCAGCAACTCATCGCGTTTTGCGCCGATAGCTGCCGTGCTGAGCACCTTGGTCGTCTCCTGGAAGGACGCTGCCGAAATCCAACTTTGCACGCCCAAAGAAGAACGGGTAAGGCCCTGCAACAAGGGGCTGGAAGTCGCCGGGACGGCATCGCGGTATTCCACCAGTTTTTTGTCCTCGCGCTTGAGCCTGGAGTTTTCTTCCCGCAGCTCGCGCAGAGAAACCAACTGCCCGGGTTTAAGCACCGTGGAGTCGCCTGCATCCGTAACGACTTTCTTGTCGTAAATGCGGTCGTTTTCCTCCATAAAGTCGTACTTATCAATGGCCTCGCCTTCGAGGAAGCGGGTATCACCCGGGTCCACAATTTCGACGCGGCGCATCATTTGGCGCACGATCACTTCGATGTGTTTGTTGTTAATGCCGATGCCCTGCGAGCGATATACCTCCTGCACGCCATTCACCAGATACTCCTGCACGGCAAAGATGCCCTTGATGGCCATGATGTCGCGGGGCGAAATAGCGCCATCGGAAAGAGGCGTACCTGCACGCACAAAGTCTCCTTCCTGCACCAGTATGTGCTTGGAGAGGCTGATGAGGTACTTGCGCTTCTGACCGTCTCTGCCTGTGATGATCACCTCGCGGTTACCGCGCTTGATCTTTCCAAAGCTGACAATGCCGTCTATCTCAGAGACTACAGCAGGGTTGGCCGGATTGCGAGCCTCAAACAGCTCGGTAACCCGCGGCAGACCCCCGGTGATGTCCTGCAATTTACCCATCGTTCGCGGTATCTTGGCAATGCGCTCACCGGAGCTGATCTTCTGACCGTCGTTCACCACGAGGTGAGCACCTACCGGCAGGTTGTAGCTCTTCACCTCCTCGCCTTTATCATTCAAAATCTTGATGGCAGGGATGATGCGGCGGGCACGCGTCTCAATGATCACCTTCTCCTGATAACCCGTCTGATCGTCCTGCTCAATCCGGTAGGTGATGCCCTCCTCTATGTTTTCATAGGAGACCGTACCACCCACTTCCGTAACGATGACGGCATTGAAGGGGTCCCATTCGCAAATGATGTCTCCTTTCTTCACTTTCTGCTTGTCCTTCACATAGAGAATGGCGCCATAGGGTATGTGGTGCGTAACAAAGACCTTTCCGCTATCCTTGTCCTTGATGCGAATCTCTCCGGTACGGGAAAGAACGACTTGCTGCTTGGCGCCGGAGTCATCCTGGTAAATGGTAACCTTGATGTTGTCAAACTCCAGAATACCATCAAACTTGGAGATGATTTCCGATTCCGTCTTCGACAGCGAGGCGATACCACCGATGTGGAAGGTACGCAGCGTCAACTGCGTTCCCGGCTCACCGATGGACTGAGCGGCCATGATTCCCACGGCATCGCCCTCTTCGGCAATGCGGTTGGTAGCCAGGTTTTTGCCATAGCACTTGGCACATACACCACGACGAGCCTCACAAGTCAGTACCGAACGAATGGTTACGCTTTCCACACCTACCTCTTCGATGTATGCAGCCTTATCTTCATCAATATAGTCACCTGCCTTGAGGATCAACTCATCCGTTACCGGATGGTGGATGTCGTACAGCGTATAACGGCCGGCAATCCGATCGGACAAAAGTTCGATGACTTTGTCATTTTCTTTGAATTCCCGCGTTTCTATGCCCCGCAGCGTATGGCAATCCCTTTCGGTGATCACCACATCCTGAGCCACATCTACCAAACGACGCGTCAGATAACCGGCATCGGCCGTTTTCAAAGCCGTATCCGCCAGACCTTTCCGGGCACCGTGGGTAGAGATGAAGTATTCCAATACCGACAGACCATCCACAAAATTGGAGAGGATGGGGTTTTCGATAATGGCGGCTCCCGTATCGCCCGATTTACGGGGCTTGGCCATCAAGCCACGCAAACCGCACAACTGCTTAATCTGCGATTTAGAACCACGGGCTCCCGAGTCGAGCATCATGAATACCGAGTTAAAGCCGTTTTTGTGTTCGGCCAACTCCTTCATGAGGTTGTCGGTAATCTTTTGGTCGGCATAGGTCCATTTGTCAATGATCTGGTTGTAGCGCTCATTGTACGTGATGAAACCCGTATTGTAGTTTTCCCAGACTTCTTCCACTTCGGCCTGGGCTTCTTCTATGGTTTTCTGCTTAATCGTCGGCACGATCAGGTCGCCGAGATTAAAGGACAAACCGCCTTTGAAGGCCCATACAAAGCCGAGTTCTTTGATGTCGTCGAGGAATTTTGCCGTTTCCACAAAGCTGGTGCGCCTCAAGACATTGGCGATGACCTTTTTGAGCTTTTTCTTCGTCATCAGCTCATTGATGAAGGGCATGTTCTTGGGCACAGCCTGGTTGAAGATGACGCGACCGGCAGTGGTTTCAATGCGCTTTTTAACCATCTTTCCATCTGCATCCTCCACATTCACACGCACCTGGATCAGTTCGTGCAGGGTAATTTGCCCTTCGTTGTAGGCGATGAGCACCTCTTCTTCGGAGTAAAAGGTCTTGACCGGATATTTGGCCTTCTTTTTGTTCTTTTTCTCTTTTTGGTCGTTGCCTACTTTGGTGATGTAGTACAGGCCCAACACCATATCCTGAGACGGTACCGTTACCGGTTCGCCGTTTTGGGGATTGAGCATGTTGTGGGAAGACAACATCAGCACCTGAGCTTCCAGAATGGCAGCCTGCGAAAGGGGTACGTGCACAGCCATTTGGTCGCCGTCAAAGTCGGCGTTGAAGGCGCTACATACCAGCGGGTGCAGTTGTATAGCCTTGCCCTCGATGAGTTTTGGCTGGAAGGCCTGAATGGACAAGCGGTGCAGCGTCGGAGCACGGTTGAGCAGGATGGGGTGCCCTTTGAGGATGTTCTCGAGAATATCCCAAATCATGGGGTCTTTGCGATCCACCAGTTTTTTAGCCGATTTAACGGTTTTCACCACGCCCCGTTCTACCAACTTGCGGATGATAAAGGGCTTGAACAGCTCGGAAGCCATGCCTTTCGGCAAACCGCATTGGTGCAACTTCAGGCTTGGACCTACGACGATCACCGAACGGCCGGAATAGTCCACGCGCTTACCGAGGAGGTTCTGACGGAAACGGCCCTGCTTTCCTTTGAGGATATCGCTGAGCGATTTAAGCGCCCGGCCTCCTTCGCCTTTCACGGCATTGGATTTGCGGGAGTTGTCGAAGAGCGAATCCACAGCCTCCTGCAGCATTCGCTTTTCATTGCGCAGAATCACCTCCGGCGCTTTGATTTCGAGCAGACGCTTCAGGCGGTTGTTGCGAATGATGACGCGGCGATACAAATCATTGAGGTCAGAGCTGGCAAAACGGCCTCCATCCAGAGGCACCAACGGACGCAGCTCCGGCGGAATGACCGGCAGATATTGGATGATCGTCCATTCGGGGCGATTTTCCACGCGCGTCTGGCCATCGCGGAACAACTCCACAACGCGCAGGCGCTTCAGCGCTTCGGATTTGCGTTGCTGAGCGGTTTCCGTAGCGGCCTTGTGGCGCAGTTCATACGAGAGCTGGTCCAAATCCAGGCCGGCCAACAGATCGCGGATGGCCTCCGCACCCATTTTGGCGATGAATTTGTTGGGGTCGCTGTCGTCCAACTTCTGATTGTCGGGCGGCAACAACTCCAGAGCTTCCATGTATTCCTCTTCCGTCAGCAGGTCGAGGTAGTTAAAACGGTCTTCCAGGACTCCCGGCTGAATCACGGCATAGCGCTCGTAATAGATCACCGTCTCCAATTTCTTGGAAGACAGGCCGAGCAGGTGACCGATTTTATTGGGCAGTGAGCGGAAGAACCAGATGTGTACGACCGGTACGACCAGCTTGATGTGTCCCATGCGCTCGCGACGCACTTTCTTTTCCGTCACTTCCACGCCGCAGCGGTCGCAAACGATGCCTTTATAGCGAATACGCTTGTATTTGCCACAATAGCACTCATAGTCCTTCACCGGGCCAAAAATGCGCTCACAAAACAAGCCGTCGCGCTCGGGCTTGTAAGAGCGGTAGTTGATGGTTTCCGGTTTGAGCACCTCCCCGTAAGAGCGTTCCAGAATCTCATCCGGAGAGGACAAGCTCAGCGTAATGCTCTTAAAGGTTTGCTTCTGAATGGATGGTTCTTTTTTAAAAGGCATAATCTTTGGCTCTTTTGTATGTCTAATCAATCAAAGCTCACTTCCAGAGCCAGGCCTCTCAACTCGTGGATGAGGACGTTGAAGGACTCCGGAATGTTGGGCTCGGGCAGCGGGTCACCTTTGACGATGGCCTCATAGGCTTTGGAGCGGCCGGCCATATCATCGGATTTTATGGTCAGCAATTCGCGAAGCATGTTGGCAGCGCCAAAGGCTTCGAGCGCCCACACCTCCATCTCACCAAAGCGCTGGCCACCAAACTGCGCCTTACCTCCCAGCGGCTGCTGGGTGATGAGCGAGTACGGGCCAATAGAACGGGCGTGCATCTTATCGTCCACCATGTGAGACAATTTGAGCATGTAAATCACACCCACAGTCGCCTGCTGGTGGAAGCGGTCTCCGGTTTCACCATCGTACAGATAAGTTTGGCCAAGTGAGGGCAAGCCTGCTTTCTGAATCTGCTCCTCAATCTCCTCGGATTTGGCTCCGTCAAAAATCGGCGTGGCATATTTAACTCCCAATTTTTCTCCGGCCCAGCCAAGTACGGTCTCAAAGATCTGCCCCAGGTTCATCCGCGAAGGCACGCCCAGAGGGTTCAATACGATATCCACCGGAGTGCCATCCTCGAGGAAAGGCATGTCTTCTTCGGGTACGATTTTAGAAACGATACCCTTATTACCGTGGCGACCGGCGAGCTTATCACCCACCTTGAGCTTGCGCTTTTTGGCGAGATACACCTTAGCCAGTTTCAGCACGCCTGCGGGCAATTCGTCACCTATGGAGATGTTGAACTTCTCGCGGTTGTAGCGGCCGAGTTCTTCGCTGTACTTGATGTTGTAGTTGTGCAAGAGGCGAATCACCAGATTGTTGATGTGCTCATCGGTAGTCCACTTGCTGGGGTTGATGTGGTTGTACTCCAGCTTGCGCAAAATGGATTGCGTAAAGCGGGTACCCTTGGGCACCAGCACTTCGCCATAGGTGTTTTTCACACCCTGGGAAGTCTTGCCCTTGATGAGCGTAAAGAGCTTATCCACCAAAATGGTTTTCAACTCGTTGAGGGCTACCTTGTGCTCCGTTTCCAGTTTGAGCAACAACTCTTTTTCCTGCTCCTTCTGCAACTTATCTTTCTTGGCACGCAGGAAGAGCTGCGTTGCAATCACGACGCCCTGAGTCGAAGGCGGCGCTTTCAAAGAAGCATCTTTTACATCTCCGGCCTTGTCGCCAAAGATGGCTCTCAACAGTTTCTCCTCCGGCGTGGGATCGCTTTCGCCCTTAGGCGTGATCTTTCCGATGAGGATGTCGCGCTCTTTCACCCAGGCCCCTACGCGGATGATACCGTTTTCATCCAGGTCCTTGATGGCATCTTCGCTGACGTTGGGGATGTCGTTGGTGAGCTCCTCTTCACCCAATTTGGTATCGCGCACATCGAGATCGAAGTTTTCGATGTGCAGGGAGGTGAAGATATCGTCGCGAACGACGCGCTCGGAAATCACGATGGCATCCTCAAAGTTAAACCCTTTCCAGGGCATAAACGCCACCTTGAGGTTTTGACCGAGCGCCAGTTCGCCTTTTTCTGTGGCATAGCCGTCGCAAAGGATCTGTCCTTTGGTCACGCGATCGCCTTTACGGACAATGGGCTTCAGGTTGATGCAGGTGCCCTGGTTGGTCCGGCGGAACTTGATGAGGTTATAGGTCTTGGAGCTGTCTTCAAAAGAGATCAGCTTTTCCTCTTCCGTGCGATCATAGCGAATGACGATCTTGGTGGCATCCACGTATTCTACCACGCCCTCCCCTTCGGCATTGATGAGCATGCGGCTATCGCGGGCGACCTTGCCTTCGAGTCCTGTTCCCACGATAGGAGCTTTGGGCTTGAGCAAAGGCACTGCCTGGCGCTGCATGTTAGAGCCCATGAGTGCACGGTTGGCGTCATCGTTTTCAAGGAAGGGAATCAGCGAAGCCGATACGCCCACGATCTGGTTTGGAGCGATGTCTATGAAGTCAATTTCCTCCGGCGGCAAGACGGGGAAATCCCCGTGCTCGCGGCACTTAATGCGATCGGAGAGGAAGGCGCCTTTCTCGTCGAGAGGAGCGTTGGCCTGGGCAATACGCTTGTCGTCCTCGCCTTCGGCCGAGAGGTACTGAATGCCGCCTTTCAAATCCACCTTGCCGTTTTTCACGGGGTGATAGGGCGTTTCGAGGAAGCCCATTTTGTTTACCTTGGCGTGCACGCAGAGGGTAGAGATCAGGCCGATATTGGGTCCTTCCGGCGTCTCGATGGTACAGAGGCGGCCGTAGTGAGAATAGTGTACGTCGCGCACCTCAAAGCCTGCGCGCTCGCGGGACAGACCCCCCGGGCCGAGGGCAGAGATTCTGCGCTTGTGGGTGATTTCCGACAGCGGGTTGGTCTGATCCAGAAACTGCGACAACTGGCTGGTACCGAAGAAGGAGTTGATCACCGAAGAGAGCGTGCGGGCATTGATCAGCTCGATGGGCGTAAACACCTCGTTGTCACGCACATTCATGCGCTCGCGGATGGTGCGCGCCATACGGGCCAGACCTACGCCAAACTGGGCATACAACTGCTCGCCTACCGTGCGCACACGACGGTTGCTCAGGTGGTCAATGTCATCTACCTCTGCTTTTTGATTGATCAGGCGCACGAGATATTTGACGATGACGATGATGTCTTCTTTGGTCAAGACCAGCGTATCCATAGGAATGTCCAGGCCCAGCTTGCGGTTGATCTTGTAGCGACCTACTTCTCCGAGGTTGTAGCGTTTCTCGGAGAAGAAGAGTTTGTCAATGATGCCGCGGGCCGTTTCGTCATCCGGCGGCTCGGTGCCGCGCAGCTGGCGGTAGATGTAGTTCACAGCTTCCATTTCGGAGCTGGACTGGTCTTTTTGCAGGGTGTTGTAGATGATGGAGTAGTCCTCATCCACATCTTCCCGCTGCAGGATGACCTCCTCGGCAGAAGAGTTGAGGATCAGCTCGATGTTGTCTTCAGTGAGCACTTCATCGCGCTCGAGGATGACCTCGTGCCGTTCGATGGAAGTGGTCTCCCCCGTATCTTCATCTACGAAGTCTTCGAACCAGCTCTTCAGCACGCGGGCGGCCAGTTTGCGGCCTATGGCTTTTTTCAGGCTGGTTTTGTTGACCGAGATGGTGTCGGCCAGGCCGAAGAGGCTGAGAATGTCTTTGTCCGAATCATAGCCAATAGCCCTCAGCAGGGTCGTAACCGGAAACTTTTTCTTCCGGTCAATATAGGCATACATGACATTGTTGATGTCAGAGGCAAACTCCATCCAAGCCCCCTTGAAGGGAATGATGCGGGCAGAGTAAATTTTGGTGCCGTTCGGGTGAAAGCTCTGGCTAAAGAACACGCCCGGCGAGCGATGCAATTGCGAAACGATCAGGCGCTCGGCACCATTGATGACAAAAGTACCCTTGGGCGTCATGTAGGGAATGTTGCCGAGGAATACGTCTTGCACAATGGTTTCGAAATCCACGTGTTCTTTGTCATTACACGACAAACGCAACTTCGCCTTCAAAGGCACGCTATAGGTCAAGCCCCGCTGCATACATTCTTCGATGCTGTAGCGAGGAGGGTCCACATAGTAATCCAGAAACTCCAGAAGAAAAATGTTTCTGGTATCCGAAATGGGGAAATTCTCCTGGAACACCTTGTAGAGGCCTTCATCTTTCCGATTTTCCAGGGTGGTTTCTAATTGGAAAAACTCTTGAAAGGATTTCAATTGAATCTCCAGCAAATCCGGATATTGATTTGGGAGCTTTATTTTCCCGAAATTCACGCGGGAAGTTCCGTTTGCTGTTGCCATGTGCAATAAACGTTAAAATAAAAGAATCTTCATAGACGACAAGAGGGCTAGTGAGACAACAGTCTCACTAAGCCCCAAAATCGTCGTATGTGCTATGGCTTTTCTTTGCCAATGCCGCGAGTTAAGCTGAGTGTAAAAAAAGTACTACTTCAATTCGACAGAAGCACCCACTGCTTCGAGGGCAGCTTTGATGCTTTCGGCCTCGTCTTTGGGCACACCTTCCTTCACATTGGTAGGAGCTGCATCAACGAGTTCCTTAGCTTCTTTCAAGCCAAGGCCGAGCAAAGTTTTCACTTCTTTTACAACTTTCAGCTTGGCACTACCTGCGGAAGTGAGAACGACATCGAAGTCGGTCTTTTCTGCAGCGCCGCCTTCAGCGCCACCACCGGCGGGGCCGGCAGCAACAGCTACAGCCGCAGCTGCAGGCTCAATGCCATACTCTTCTTTGAGGAAATCCGTCAATTCGGAAACCTCTTTTACAGTCAGGTTTACCAACTGTTCTGCAAGTGCTTTAATATCAGCCATTTTCAAAATGGTTTTAAAAAGTTACCAAAAATGGTGCGTAACTTGGAAGCCAAACAAAAGGAAGTTTCACAAAACACCCCCCTGCGGGGTTGCTTTACTCACCTGCGCGCTCTTCAAGCGCTTTGAGTACATTCATGATGGTATGTTCGCCGGATTGCAAACTTCCCAACAAGTTCTTCATCGGAGATTGCAGCAAGCCCAGCAAATCACCCAACAGTTCTTCTTTGGATTTCAAAGCTGCCAGCATTTCCAGTTGATCGTCACCGAGATAGATGGCGGAGTCAATGTAGGCGGCTTTGATGACGGGCTTTTCACTTTCTTTGCGAAACTCCTTGATGATGCGGGCGGGCGCATTGGCCACTTCCGTAAACATCACCGCAGTAGGCCCTTGCAAAACCTCATACAGAGGTTCTACGCCCTTGGATTCGTCTAAGGATTCGAGGGCTTTGCGGGTCAGGGTATTTTTGACGACTTTCATCTCCACGCCTACCTCGAACAACTTGCGGCGCAAGTTATTGACTTGCTCTACGGTCAGCGTAGAAGAATCAGTGAAGTAAAAGAAAGATGCATTGGCAAATTTCTCCTTCAACTGCTCGATCATCGCGGTTTTTTCAGCTCTGGTCATCGCTCATATCATTTGAGAGGGAAACTTCAAGGCGCTCTTTGCAGAACACTTCCAGGCCTCCCCTGGTTTTAACTAATGGATTTAGGGTCAATCTTAATGCCCGGGCTCATGCTGCTGGCCATGGTGACGGACTTCATGTACGTACCCTTGGCAGAGGCCGGCTTGATCTTCTGAATCGTGTGGAGCACTTCCTCGGCATTTTCTTTGAGCTTTTCGGCCTCAAAAGAAACGCGGCCTACAGGCACGTGAATGATGCCGTATTTGTCCACGCGAAAAGAAATTTTACCGCCTTTTACGGCCTTCACGGCTGCTCCCACATCGGGCGTTACCGTTCCCGTTTTGGGGTTGGGCATCAATCCGCGGGGGCCGAGG
Organism: Saprospiraceae bacterium; assembly: GCA_015494245.1. GTDB lineage: Bacteria > Bacteroidota > Bacteroidia > Chitinophagales > Saprospiraceae > WGBN01. The sequence goes on from WGBN01000139.1 coordinate 21,094, forward strand.
ATACGGCCCAGTCCACCCACTTTAGCCATGACCTGAGGCATAGCGATGACGACGTCAAAGTCCGTCCAGCCGCCTTTGACCTTTTCGATCAGATCATCCAGACCTACATAATCGGCGCCGGCATCCAGAGCTTCCTGCTCTTTATCGGGCGTTGCAAAGACCAAAACTCTTTTGGTTTTACCCGTTCCATGGGGCAATACGAGCGTACCGCGCAGGGCCTGATCTGCTTTGCGCGGGTCAACGCCAAGACGGACGTGCAGGTCCACCGAAGCGTCAAACTTTGCCGTATTGACTTCTTTGACCAGGGCCGCAGCTTCGGGCAGGGAATACAACTTCCCCGAATCCACCTTTTTGTTGGCCGCAGCCCGTTTTTTAGATACTTTCATAATGGTTGGTTAAGTGGTGAGGTAATAGCGCTTTGTCTTCTGTGCTTTCGCAAAACGCGTAACGTTGCAGCATATCAGCATACAACTCCCTTCGCTTTGTCGGCAAAGCCCGCTATGCGAGACTTGCCAACCTTTTGGTTTTATCAGGCTTCAGCTTGTTCTCCTTCCGTTGCCCAGGGAGGCGTGCCGGAGATGGTGATGCCCATAGAGCGAGCCGTACCTGCAATCATGCGCATACCCGCTTCCACGGTAAAGCAGTTCAAGTCCGGCATCTTGCTTTCTGCAATGGCGCGCACCTGGTCCCAGCTTACGCTACCCACTTTGGTACGGTTGGATTCCGGAGAGCCCTTTTGGAGCTTTGCGGCTTCCAGCAATTGGACGGCTGCGGGCGGAGTTTTGATGATGAAGTCAAAGGATTTGTCCTTATACACCGTAATGACTACCGGCAGGACTTTTCCCTTTTGGTCTTCCGTCTTAGCGTTAAAACGCTTGCAAAACTCCATGATGTTGACTCCTTTGGCACCCAGAGCAGGGCCTACGGGAGGAGCAGGGTTGGCAGCGCCACCGCGCACCTGAAGCTTGATAAAACCTTCTACTTCTTTTGCCATGTGATGACTGTTTTAAAACGCCTGAAAGTCCATGAGCTTTTTCGCTCTTGGCCTTTCGGCAAATTTTACTCTTGTTTTTCTACCTGCATGAAGTTCAACTCCACTTCTGTGCCGCGGCCAAAGATTTTGACCACGACTTTCAGTTTTTTGCGTTCTTCATTGACTTCCTTGAGCTCACCGACGAAGTCGTTGAAAGGCCCGTCAATAATTTTGACCATTTCGCCCACGATGAAAGGCTCGAGCATGCTTTCGCCGCTTTCCTCCGATTCGTCCACGCGCCCCAGGAGGCGGTTGGCTTCTGAAGCCCTCATCGCCTCAGGGTTGTTTCCTCCGAGGAAATGGATGACATTGGGTATGTTGGCAATGGTCTGTATCATTTCGCCCGTAAACTTATCGGGATCGGCCTGTACCAAAATATATCCGGGCAGAAGGTTTCTCTCCAGGATGACCTTTTTGCCCGAGCGAATCTTATAGACTTTTTCCGTAGGCACCAGCACCTGCAAGATCACATCCGACCAGCCGGAGCGCTGCACTTCCAGGTCAATGCGCTCTTTGATCTTGCGCTCCTTACCGCTAATCACGCGCAAAGGATACCACAGGCCCTTGCTGTCCTCTTGAGGAAGGGCTGCTTTTTCTTCCGCTGGTGTCTGAGCTTCTTCCTGCTCCTGCGGCGATGTGTTTTTCTCGTCTAACATGAGCGGAAGGGCATTACAGTTGATAAAGAGTTTCCATAACGATATTGAAAACCATATCCATCAGCATGATGATGAGGGCCAAAATTGCCGAAGCTACAAGAACCGCCACAGTATTGCTTTGCAATTGCGTCCAGCTTGGCCAGGTAACCTTGTGCATCAACTCGTCATAGCTCTCGCGGACGTATAATTTAAGCTTTTCCATAAGTCGTTTTTTTATAGCCAAACCAAGCTGCACGGGTAGAGGGACTCGAACCCCCAGCCTACGGTTTTGGAGACCGTCGCTCTACCAATTGAGCTATACCCGTAAGTCAAATTTGCCGAGCGTCCTGTCTCCAATTGAGCTTCTTGCAGCAACGCTTTGCATTTTGCCACAGGAGGGGCTTACTCTTTCGAGCAGCCCCTGCCTGTAGCTTTTAGCCTGTGTTCAAACCCCAAAGGGGTCGAAATGCTGTATTATTCGATGATCTCCGTTACCTGGCCGGCACCAACGGTGCGTCCACCTTCGCGGATAGCGAAGCGCAGACCTTTCTCCATAGCAATCGGGTTGATCAATTTCACTTCCATAGAGACGTTGTCTCCAGGCATGACCATCTCTACACCATCCGGCAACTTGATGTCTCCGGTTACGTCTGTGGTGCGGAAATAGAACTGCGGGCGGTATCCGTTGAAGAAGGGCTTGTGACGGCCACCTTCCTCTTTGCTCAGGACGTACACCTCGGCTTTGAAGTGCGTGTGAGGATTCACAGAACCGGGAGCGCAAATCACCATACCACGACGGATGGCATCTTTGTCAATACCACGCAACAGCAAACCTGCATTGTCGCCGGCTTCGCCGCGCTCCAGAAGTTTGCGGAACATCTCCACACCCGTAACCACAGAAGTCAGAGGCTTTTCACCCGGCTTCATCATACCTACGATCTCTACGGGATCGCCAACATTGATGACACCGCGCTCAATACGACCCGTAGCAACCGTACCACGACCCGTGATGGAGAAGACGTCCTCAATAGGCATCAGGAACGGCTTGTCAATCAAACGCTCCGGCTCGGGGATTTCCTCATCCACAGCATCCATCAAATCGCGGATGGCCTGCATGGCCTGGGCATCGCCTTCCAAAGCTTTCAAAGCCGAACCCTGAATGATTCTGGCATTTTCGCCGTCAAAATCGTATTGATCCAAGAGCTCGCGAATCTCCATCTCTACCAGTTCCAGCATCTCCTCGTCGTCCACGAGATCTACTTTATTCATGAAAACCACAATCTTGGGCACACCCACCTGGCGGGCCAGCAAGATGTGCTCACGCGTTTGGGGCATGGGGCCGTCCGTAGCGGCAACCACCAAAATGGCGCCGTCCATCTGGGCAGCACCCGTTACCATGTTCTTCACATAGTCAGCGTGACCAGGGCAGTCCACGTGTGCATAGTGGCGCTTTGCCGTTTCGTACTCCACGTGAGCAGTATTGATCGTGATACCACGCTCTTTCTCCTCGGGAGCAGCGTCAATTGCATCATAATCCATCTTTTCGGCAAAACCATCCTGAGACAAAACGTATGTGATGGCCGCTGTCAGCGTGGTCTTACCGTGGTCAACGTGACCAATCG
>WGBN01000140.1 GCA_015494245.1 Saprospiraceae bacterium
GAGTAATGTTTGTGCATTGTGCGTTGTGCGTTGTGCGTTGTGCGATGTGCGTAATAGTTTGGCTTGCAAAGTTAAAAGCTTTCTGTAACATGGTCGAAAATTTTAGGTTGAAAAATTGGGTTTTATAATGTGCTAAAAACTCCTTCGTGAAAGTGGTTGCTTCGTGAATATTTGCTCATGGAGCCCTATGACAGCGTGTTCGGCCCATCAGAACAAAGCATTTTATCTATTGAAGGTAGTTAACGCTTGTGCAAATATAATGAGTTGTGAGACGTTTGTCAAGTCTTTGCATTGAAAAAAGGTCAATTTGTCGCATGTTTTACACTTTTTACTGTTTGATTCGCTTTCACCTCTCCACAAAATACATCTTCTGCCGTCCCTTATTTTTCGCTTCTACTTCGCCGCGGTAGGTGCATTTGAAGTGGTCTTTGACGAGCAGCCAGGTGGAGTGAGAGATGTTGACTTTGCCGGCCTGGCCGGAGGATTCCATGCGGGCGGCGAGGTTGACGGCATCGCCCCAGATGTCGTAGGCGAATTTTTTGTGGCCGACGACGCCTGCCACGACGGGGCCGGTGTGGATGCCGATGCGTATTTCGAAGACGGGCAGGTTTTGTTTTTTTCGCCTTTCGGCAAATGCCAGCATGAAATCGCGCATGGCCAGGCCGGCTTGTACGGCGCGTTTTGCGTGGTCGGGTATGGGCTCGGGCAGGCCGGCGGCGCACATGTAGGCGTCGCCTAAGGTTTTTATTTTTTCAATGCCGAGGCGTTCGGTAATTTCGTCGAAGGCGCTGAAGCACTCGTCGAGCATGGCGACCAGCTCTTCGGGGGAGAGCTGTTCGGCTACGGTGGTGAAGGATTTGAAGTCTGTGAAGAGTACTGTTACTTCTTTGTAGGAGCGGGCGCGGGTGCGGCCTGTTTCTTTGAGTTCTTGGGCGACTTCTTCGGGCAGGATGTTGAGCAGGAGTTTTTCGGAGCGCTGGCGTTCGCGTTCGATGATGGCGTTTTTTTCGGCCAGTTGGCGGTTGGTGCGCACTTTCATGCGGTAGCGATTGACGAGCAGGCCGATGATGAGCAGCAGGATGAGGGCGCCGCCGATGAAAGTGATGAACATGCGCCTGGCGCGTTCCTGTTGGAGTTGGAGCTCTTGTTTTTGGCGTTCTATTTCGTATTGCTTGAGGCGGTCGCCATAGAGGATTTCGCGCCGTTCGTTGTCGCGGATTTTTTTTTCGCTGAGGCGTTGGTATTTGAGTTGGTCGTATTTGCGGCGGTAGTCGTAGGCCTTTTTGTATTCGCCTCGGAGGTAGTAGATGCGTCCGAGGTCTTTGTAGGCGTTTTGTTGGAATTTGGGGTCTTCGATTTCTTTGGCGATGTCTAAGTATTGTTGTACGTAGTAGAGGGCAGAGTCCAATTGTCCCTGCCGGCGATGGACGTCTCCGAGGCCGTTACAGACCATCATGATGCCTTTTTTGTTGTCGTAGGCAGTCCAGGTTTCCAGTGCGGGCCGGAAGAACAGCAGGGCTGTATCCCATTTGGCGAAAGCCTCATCTTTTTCACCTGCTTTGATGAGGTAGCTGCCGAGGTTTTTGTAGGTGAGGCCCATGTTGTTGTAGAGTTCGGCGGCGCCTTCTTCGTCTTCGAGTTGTTGGCGGATTTGGAGGGCTTCGCGGTATCGTTCGAGGGCTTGGAGGGAGAGGGCGAGGGCTTCGGGCAGGTGTTGCGTTTCGTAGAGTGAATCGGCCTGGGCGTCTTCGGCATTGCCGAGGTTGTTGAGGGCATCGGCCAGTTCGCGGGAGCTGTTGGCTTTCCGGTAGATGCGCAGCGCTTTGAGGTAGTAGTTTTTGGCTTCGCTAAAGCGGTCGAGCTCCATTTTGATGTTGCCGATGACGATGTAGGCATTGGCGAGGTCTTCTTCTTCGTGGGGGAGTAGGGGGATGAGTTCGAGGTATTTGAAGATGTTGTCGAGGGCTTCGGAGTAGAGGCCCATGCTTTCGTAGAGGATGCTGATGTTGTAGTAGAGGCGGGCTACGCGGAGGCTGTCGCCCAGTTCTTCGCGTATGCGCAGGGAGTTTTGGTAGTAGTTGAGGGCGCGGATGTATTCGCCGCGATATTCTTCGACATTGCCGAGGTTGTTGTAGAGGGAGGCCACGCCGGCGCTGTCGCCGAGGCTGCGGCGGATGTCCAAGGCCTGGTGGAAGTAATAGATGGTGGAGTCGGGTCGTCCGTGGATGTCTTCGAGGACACCGCGGTAGTTGAGGGCGTCGCCTTCGCCTTTTTTAAAGCCCGTTTGCCGGGCCAGGTTGAGGGCGGAGTCGAGGAAGTTGCGGGCGGAGTCGGGGGCATCGAATTTGAGTTCCCAGGCCAGTTCGTTGAAGAGGTTTACGCGCTGGGTGTCCGTTTTTTCGACTGCGAGGAGTTGGAGGAGGCTGTCGGTGGCTTGGGCGGGGAGGAGAAAAGGGGTGAGGAGGAGCAGCGCCAGGCAGAGCCGGCGGCGAGCCGGGCAGTTTTTGGTGACGGTTGGGGATTGGCGCATGGTTTTGGATGGGCGGAGAAGCACCGGAGAGTGCATCTCCGCCATATTTTTTATTCTATGACGACTACGCCGTCTGCCACGAAGCGGATTTGCTCTTCGGGCTGGGTGATGGCGGCGATTTCTTCGGGGGAGGCGCCGGCATCTTCTGCGAGGTGGCGGAGTTGTTCGACGGGTACGACTTCGCGGTAGGCGAGGCCTTTCATGGCTACTTTATGGCCTGAGAGGTCTTTGGGCATGAAGTAGGCATAGTCTTTAAAGCCGGTGAAGAGGGGCTCATCGCCCGCGCGTTCGGCTTTGAGAGTGAGCCAGCAGCCTTTCTTTTGGCAGACTTCCTCCACTGTGCCCATGACTTTGGCGTGCAGGGAGTCTTTGCCCTCCATCATGTCGAGCAATTCGGCATAGGTGATGGCGCCTTTGGCATTGATTTTTTCGCCAAAGTGCTGGCCTTTGGCGGCGTGTTCGGGTGTCTCTGCAGCATC
>WGBN01000141.1 GCA_015494245.1 Saprospiraceae bacterium
GTAGGTAGTGTGCGGGGATGTCGGTTGGATGTTGAGCGAGGAATGTGTGGAGGGTTTTTTCTGCTTTTTTGAACTCCTGGCGGTCTATGAGCAGCAGGTATTTGCGTTCGAGCAGCTCGTAGGTGAGGCCGATGCGGTTTTGGAGCTGGTCGAGGGTTTTGAGGGCTTTGTCGTACTCGCCGCTGCGGGCGAGGTAGTAGGCTTTTTGGTAGTAGTTGTCGGGGTCGTCGGGTTGGAGGCGGAGCAGTTCGCCGGCCTGTTGGGCGGCGGCGGCATAGTCCTGGCGTGCGTCTAAGAGGCGGATGAGGAAGCGGCGATACCAGGGGTTTTGGGGGTCGTACTCTACGGCTTGTCTGAGCCAGCGCAGGGCGTTTTCGCTGTCTCCTTCGTCTTGGTAGCAGCGGGCCATGGCAAACATGGCGGCTGTTTCGCGGGGTCTTTTTTGGAGTACTTGCTGATAGAGCGGTATGGCTTTGTCGCAGAAGCCGGTGAGGCGAAATTTTTCGGCTTCGATGAAGGTGCCGTCGGTTTGCATTTCGCCTTCGGTGAGGCGGTCGTCCATCTGGGCTGTATTTGCCGAAAGGCCTATAAAAAAGTAAGCCAGGGGCAGCAGAAGCAGCCGGATTTTTCGTGCCGGGATGAGGCTTTTAGACATGCGTGTAAGTTTTACTCAGCAGTTTGTTTCGCAGTAATCCCCTATGCTGAGATCGGGGATGTGGCCATTTACGCGGGCGTGTTGGCCGACCATAGAGCCTTTGAGGGTGGCGTTTTGCAGCTCGGAGTCTTCGCGGATGAGGCTGTGGCTGAGAATGCAGCGGCTCACTTTGGTGCGGCTCCCTATGGAAACGCAGGGACCCACGATGGAATTTTGCAGCACGGCACCCGGGCCGATGTAGCAGGGGGGGATGATGATGCAGTTTTGGATGTCGGCCTCGGGCGAGACGAGGGTTTCGTGCTCTTGTTTGAGCTCGAGCATGCGGCTGTTGGTGGCTACAACGCTTTGGCGGTTGCCGCAGTCGAGCCATTCTTCGATGGGGGCGGCTTTGATTTTGAAGCCTTTGTTTTTGAGATTTTCTAAGGCGTTGGTGATTTGGTATTCGCCTTTTTCTTTGATGTCGTTGTCAATGAGGTATTGGAGTTCGTCGCGGAGTTTTTCGGCTTCTTTGAAGTGATAGATGCCGACGATGGCGAGGTCGGAGACAAATACGGGGGATTTTTCCACGAAGTCGGTGATGTAGCCGTCTTCATCGGTTTTGACGACGCCGAAGGACTCGGGGTTTTCGACTTTTTTGACCCAGATGGTGCCGTCGGCGGCGGGTTCGGGTTGGAAGTCGGCTTTGAAGAGCGTATCGGCGAAGGCGATGAGGCAGGGGCCGTGGAGGCTGGGCTCGGCGCAGAGGATGGCGTGGGCGGTGCCGAGGGGCTGTTCCTGATGGTAGATGCGTCCGCGGGCGCCGAGTTCGCGGGCTACTTGCAGGAGGTGTTTTCCCACTTCTTCGCCGAAATCACCTATGACGAAGGCGATTTCTTCGGGGGTTTCTCCATAGGAGGCGATGAGGTCTTCGACGATGCGTTGTACCATGGGTTTGCCCGCCACGGGGATGAGTGGCTTGGGCGTGGTCAGGGTATGCGGACGCAGGCGGGAGCCACGGCCTGCCATGGGGATGATGATGTTCATAGGAGCGGATTGACGGATGCGGTTTTATTCAACTTTTACGCGGTGGTGTACACTTTTCCTTTGAGTATTTCGCGCGAGATGACGAGGCGCTGAATTTCGGAAGTGCCCTCGTAAATTTCGGTGATTTTGGCATCGCGCATGAGGCGTTCTACGTGGTACTCTTTGACGTAGCCATAGCCGCCGTGGATTTGCACGGCCTGGACGGTGGTGCGCATGGCGACCTCGGAGGCAAAGACTTTGGCCATGGCGCTGGCGGCGTTGTAGTCTTCGCCGGCGTCTTTGAGTTGGGCTGCGCGGAGTATGAGCAGGCGTGCTGCTTCGATCTCGGTGGCCATGTCGGCCAGTTTAAAGGCGATGGCCTGGTGTTGGCTGATGGGCTTGCCAAAGGCCTTGCGCTCTTTGGAGTAGGCGAGGGCCAGCTCGTAAGCTCCGGAGGCGATGCCAAGTGCCTGGGCGGCGATGCCGATGCGCCCTCCGGCAAGGGTTTTCATGGCAAATTTAAAGCCGAAGCCGACCCCTCCGAGCACGTTTTCTTTGGGCACTTTGACGTCGGTGTACATGATGGAAGTGGTGTCGGAAGCGCGGATGCCGAGTTTGTCTTCTTTGGCTCCGATTTGTACGCCCTCCCAGTCGGCTTCTACGATGAAGGTCGTGATGCCTCGATGCCCCAGCTCGGGATTTGTCTGGGCCATGACGAGATGCACTTTGGAGGTGCTGCCGTTGGTGATCCAGTTTTTGGTGCCGTTGAGCAGGAAGTAGTCGCCATGGTCTTCGGCTATGGTGCGTTGTTGGGTGGCGTCGCTGCCGGCTTCGGGCTCGGAGAGGCAGAAGGAGCCTATCCACTCTCCGGTGGCCAGTTTGGTCAGGTATTTGAGTTTTTGTTCTTCGGTACCGAATTTTTCCAATCCCCAGCAGACGAGAGAGTTGTTGACAGACATGACCACGGCTGCCGAGGCGTCTATTTTAGCGATTTCCTCCATGGCGAGCACATAGGAGACGGTGTCCATACCGCTGCCGCCATATTCGGGCGAGGCCATCATGCCGAGGAAGCCGAGCTCGCCCATTTGGCGTATTTGCTCGTGGGGGAATTTCATCTCTCTGTCTCTTTCAATAACGCCCGGAAGGAGCTCTGTGCGGGCGAAGTCGCGCGCGGCATCCCGCACGGCTTTTTGTTCGTCGGTGAGTTGAAAGTTCATTTAGTTTTTGGTTGAGGTTGAGGAACTGGAATTTTAGGGCA
>WGBN01000142.1 GCA_015494245.1 Saprospiraceae bacterium
CTCTCACACCAACCAAACGCTCAACGCCAAAGGCGTTGACCGGAAAATCGCGCCCATCCCCTTCCCCGAGCCACGCATACGCGTGGCCGTAGAGCCGCCCAGCAAAAACGATATGGAAAAACTGATGCGGGCTCTGCACACCATCCAGGAAGAAGACCCCACCCTCATCGTCGAGCAGTCTCAAACACTGAAGCAAACGCTGCTGCACGGCCAGGGGCAACTGCATCTCGAGCTCATCAAATACCGCATCGAAAAGGTCAACGGCATCTCCATGAATTTCATCAAGCCGCGCATCTCCTACCGCGAAACCATCACCAAAGTCGCCAATGAGAGCTACCGCCACAAAAAACAAACGGGCGGCGCCGGCCAGTTCGCAGAAGTTCACATGCGCATAGAGCCTTATTATGAAGGCATGCCCGAACCCGACGGCCTCACCGTGCGCGACAAGGAAGTCGAAGAACTGCCCTGGGGCGGCACCCTGGCTTACTATTGGTGCATCGTGGGAGGTTCCATAGACAAAAACTTCTCCAACGCCATCAAAAAGGGCATCATGCAGAAAATGGAAGAAGGCCCCCTCACAGGCTCCTACTGCCAAAACATCCGCGTGTGCATCTACGACGGCAAAATGCACCCCGTGGACTCCAACGACATGGCCTTCATGCTGGCTTCATCTCATGCCTTTAAAACCGGCTTCGTCAAAGCAGGCCCCCAATTGCTGGAACCCATCTACGAGCTGGAAATCCTCTGCTCCGGAGATGTCATGGGCGACATCATGGGCGACCTGCAAACGCGCCGCGCCATCATCCAGGGCATGGACAGCGAAGGGCACTACCAGAAAATTACAGCCCTCGTACCCCTCGCAGAATTGTACCAGTATTCTTCTACCCTGCGTTCCCTCTCTCAGGGACGTGCCAAATTCCATCAGAAATTTGCCAAGTACGAACCCGTACCGCACGATCTGCAGAAAAAACTCATCGAAGAATACTCGCGGGAAACTGCCGAACACGAAGCTTAAACAAGCCCTGTTGGTTTCGCAGCTGCGGCTGCGAAACCAACTTTTTCTTCCTATCTTTGTGCTTCTCAAAATCAAGCGTGAGCACACTTATGTTTAAAACCTTAGAGAAACTGGACCTGCCCGCCATAGACCGGCAAATGCTGGCCTTTTGGCAGGAAAACGATGTCTTCAAAAAAAGCATCGAACAGCGACCCGAAGATCGCCCTTTTGTCTTTTACGAAGGCCCCCCCTCCGCCAACGGAAAACCCGGCATTCACCACGTCATGGCCCGGGCCATCAAAGACCTCTTCTGTCGCTATCACAGCATGAAAGGCAAACGCGTAGAGCGCAAAGCCGGCTGGGATACCCACGGCCTGCCCGTAGAGCTGGCCGTAGAAAAAGAATTGGGCATCTCTAAAGAAGACATCGGCAAAAAAATATCCATCGAGGACTACAACAAAAAGTGCCGCGAGGTGGTCATGCGCTACAAAGACATCTGGGATGAACTCACCGTGAAGATGGGCTACTGGGTGGATCTGGAACATCCCTACATCACCTTCACCAACGACTACATAGAAAGCGTATGGTACCTGCTCAAAAAACTGTACGATAAAGGCCTGATGTACAAGGGCTTCACCATACAGCCCTATTCACCCGCAGCCGGTACAGGCCTCAGCTCCCACGAACTCAATCAGGTGGGCACCTACCGCGAAGTCAAAGACACCACCCTCGTCGCCCAGTTTAAAGTCATCCGAAATGCCGATTCGGAATTCCTCTTCGAAGGCGTAGAGGAAGGAGATGTTTACTTCATCGCCTGGACGACTACACCCTGGACTTTGCCCTCCAACACGGCCCTTGCCGTAGGGCCCGACATAGATTACGTGCGCGTAAAAACGTACAATCCCTATACCTTTAAACCGGTCAATCTCATCCTCGCCAAAAACCTGCTCCACCGCTGGTTCAAGCCCGAGCAGGCGGAAATCCCCTGGGAGGAATACACGCCCGGCGAAAAGCCCATACCCTATCGCCTCACGGGCAACTTCAAAGGCAGCGAACTCACCGGCATCCGCTACGAGCAACTCATGCCCTATGCCCAGCCCGAAGAAGGCGATGCCTTTGTGGTCCTTCCCGGCGATTTCGTAAGCACCGAAGAAGGCACGGGCATCGTACACATCGCCCCCTCTTTTGGCGCCGACGACAAGCGGGTAGCCGAGCGCTTCGGCGTCGGTTCCCTTACCTTGGTGGACAAGCAGGGGCGCTTTGTAGAGGCCGTTACGGATTATGCAGGCCGCTACGTCAAAGACTATAAAGACGAGGGCGAGCAATACCAAAATGTAGATATAGACATCGCCGTGCAGTTGAAGAAGGAAAACAAGGCCTTTAATGTGCAAAAACACGTCCACAACTACCCCCACTGCTGGCGCACGGACAAACCCATCTTGTACTATCCCTTAGACAGTTGGTTTATACGGGCTTCCGCCAAACGGGAGCGCATGTACGAGCTCAACCAAACCATCCAATGGAAGCCCCCGGCCACCGGAGAAGGGCGCTTCGGAAAATGGCTGGAAAATGTACTCGACTGGAACCTCTCCCGCTCCCGCTTCTGGGGCATCCCCCTGCCCATCTGGCGCACCAAAGACGCCTCACGGGAAATATGCATAGGCTCCATAGAGCAATTGCAACAAGAAATAGACAAAGCCAATAAAATTCTGGGCTTGCGCCAAACGGTACCCGAAGACCTGCACAGGCCGTACATAGATGAAATCGTGCTCGTCAGTGAAGAGGGCGAAAAAATGTTCCGCGAACCCGACCTCATAGACGTCTGGTTTGACAGCGGCTCCATGCCTTACGCCCAATGGCACTATCCCTTTGAGAACCAGGAAAAATTCAAAAAAAGTTTCCCGGCCGATTTCATCTCGGAAGGCGTGGATCAAACGCGGGGCTGGTTTTACTCCCTGCACGCCATCGCCACCATGTGCTTTGACAGCGTAGCCTACAAAACGGTGGTCTCCACAGGCCTGGTCCAGGACAAATTCGGACGCAAGATGTCCAAGCGCCTCGGCAATACGGTGGACCCCTTTGAAACCCTGGCCAAATACGGAGCCGATGCCACCCGCTGGTACATGATGACCAACGCCAACCCCTGGGACAACCTCCGCTTTGACCCCGACGGCCTGGATGAAGTGCGAAGAAAATTCTTCGGTACCCTGTACAACACCTATTCCTTCTTCGCGCTGTATGCCAACATTGACCAATTCCGCTACGAGGCTGAAGACCTGCCCATGGAGAAACGTCCGGAAATAGACCGCTGGGTGCTGTCTTTGCTCAACTCTCTGGTCAAAGAGGTAGATGAGTTGATGTCGAATTACGACTCCACGCCTGCCATGCGCAAGGTGCAGAGTTTTGTGGAAGACCACCTCAGCAACTGGTATGTGCGGCTCTCGCGACGCAGATTCTGGAAGGGAGAGATGAGTGACGACAAGCGCTCTGCTTATCAAACCCTCTACACCTGCCTGACGACCGTCAGCAAACTCATGGCTCCGGTAGCGCCCTTCTTTGCCGATTGGCTCTACCGCCAATTGAATGAGGTAACGGGCAAGGAGCCGCACATCTCAGTGCATTTGGCCGACTTCCCCACCTCTTCAGAGGACGTCATTGACAAGGCGCTGGAAGAACGCATGGCTTACGCCCAAAAGATATCTTCCCTGGTACTCTCTCTGCGCAAGCGCGAGAAGATACGGGTACGCCAGCCCCTGCAACGCATCTTGCTGCCCATCCTCGATGAGCACTTCAAGGAGCAGGTAGAGGCCGTCAAAGACCTCATCCTCTCCGAGACCAACATCAAAGACATCGAATACGTCAAGGACAGCTCCGGCCTGTTGAAGAAAAGCGCCAAACCCAACTTCAAAACCCTGGGGCGCCGCCTCGGAAAAAACATGAAGCAGGCTGCACAGATCATCGCAGGCCTCAGCACTGAAGACATCAACCGCATCGAAGA
>WGBN01000143.1 GCA_015494245.1 Saprospiraceae bacterium
TATCTGTACTCTACACTATTGGAATCTACTCATCCGGATTCATTCGCTCTAAGCGTCTATCTTGATCTCGTCCGCTTATTCCTGAGCTTTTTGTTGAATCAAACCGCTTTCAATTTCAATAGATGCAAAACAAATACCCACTGCAATGCAACACAGGAATGCCGGCCCGGCAGCACAACTTTGTATTATATTGAACCTGTTCCAAACCCTCTCACGGATTCTCAATCCATTGCCATCGCCATACAAAACAATGCTTACCGGGCCGAACAAACCCATTGATGCGTCGTCGGGAGCAAAAATGAAACAAGAATGAATGGAAAAAAAGGACAGTTGGCGGAATTTTTTACCTTGTTAAGCGTTGAGCAAGGCCAACTCAAACACTAAACGCTAAACGCTAAACAAAGACCCACCAATCACCGAACCCCCAATCTAACTGTAAACTGTCAACAGTAAACAGTAAACTAAAAAACACTAAACACTAAACACTAAACCAAGCTCACGCCGCATCAGCATCCGCATCTGCTCCCGCCTGGAGCTTGGCCAACTTGGACTTGCTCAGTTTTTCCTGAGCGTACTCGAGGGTGAGTTTAAATTGCTTGATTTTTCCCTTTTGTGAAGGCAGCTCAAACATGGCATCGGTGACGATGGCTTCGCAGATGGAGCGCAGACCGCGGGCGCCGAGTTTGTATTCCATGGCCGTATCTGCGATAAAATCTATGACTTCATCGGTAAAGATCAGCTCTATGCCTTCCAGCTCAAAGAGTTTTTTGTATTGTTTGATGAGTGCATTTTTAGGTTCGGTCAAAATGCGCTTCAGGGCATCGCGGCCGAGGGGCTCGAGATAGGTGAGCACCGGCAGGCGGCCCACCAACTCGGGAATGAGACCATAGTGGCGAATGTCGGCATGATTGACGTATTGCAACAGCTCGTCGCGATCAACATCCACTTTGCGGTCTTTGGCAAAGCCAATGACCTGGGTATTCATCCTGCGGGCAATGATTTTTTCGATGCCGTCGAAGGCGCCACCGCAAATAAAGAGGATGTTGCGCGTATTGACTTTGATGAGCTTTTGCTCCGGATGCTTGCGTCCACCCTGGGGCGGCACGTTTACATCCGTACCCTCCAGCATTTTCAACAGTGCCTGCTGGACACCCTCGCCCGAAACATCGCGCGTAATGGAGGGATTGTCAGACTTGCGGGCAATTTTATCAATCTCATCAATATACACGATGCCACGCTCAGCAGCCTCCAAATCGTAATCACAAACCTGCAACAGACGGGTGAGAATGCTCTCGACGTCTTCACCCACATAGCCGGCCTCGGTAAAAACCGTGGCATCCACAATGGCAAAAGGCACCTTTAAAAAACGCGCAATGGTCTTCGCCATCAGGGTCTTTCCGGTGCCTGTACGGCCTACAAAGAGGACGTTGGATTTTTCAATCTCCACACCATCATCGTCTATGTTTTGGGCAATGCGCTTGTAGTGATTATAGACTGCCACGGCCAGATACTTCTTGGCTTCATCCTGGTCTATGACATACTCGTCCAGGTGCTTTTTGAGCTTTTTGGGCGTAAGCCCTTTGGGCATTTTAAAATTGCTGCGCTTCTTGCCCGAGTTTGGGCGATGAAACTCTTCCTTGACAATTTCGTAGGCTCGCTCTGCACACTCGTCGCAGATATGGGCATCCAGACCCGCAATCAACATCATGGTTTCGCTCTTGGAGCGGCCACAGAAGGAGCAATGTTGTAAATTTCTGGCTGGCATAGCAAATGCATTTCCCTGTTAAGAAGGTTCGGCCCTGTTGAGTACTTCGTCAATGAGACCGTACTCTTTGGCTTCGTCGGCTTTCATCCAGTTGTCGCGATCGCAGTCCTCTTCGATTTTTTCGTAGGGCTGTCCGGTGTGCTTAGACAGAATGTCGTACAGCTCTTTTTGCAGGCTCTTGATGAGCTTGTAAGAGATTTCCATATCGGAGACCTGGCCCTGCATACCTCCGAGAGGCTGGTGAATCATCACGCGGCTGTGAGGCAGGCCTGCGCGCTTGCCTTTCGTTCCGGCAGCCAACAAAACAGCTCCCATAGAAGCCGAAAGCCCTGTGCAGATGGTGCTGATATCCGGAGATACGTACTGCATGGTGTCGTAAATGCCCAAGCCGGCCATCACCGAGCCGCCCGGGCTGTTGATGAACATCGTGATGTCCCGCTTGGGGTCCACCGACTCCAAAAAGAGCAATTGGGCCTGCACGATGTTGGCCACATCATCCGTTACGGGTGTGCCCATGAAAATGATGCGATCCATCATCAGGCGGGAGAAGACGTCCAACACACTGACGTTAAGCTGGCGTTCTTCAATGATATAGGGAGTCATGCCAAAGAGATTGGCTGCACCCCGGCCCTGCATGCGGGCGTAATCTTCAAGTTGCTGGCTGTTTATGCCGAGATGTTTGGTGGCATAGCGCTTAAACTCGTCCTTGTTCACCATGAGAAATTCTTGATTTAATGGTTTTTCCGGTAGTTGGTCAAAACAGCCGGAAGCAGGCTCCGGGCCCGTTTACAAGCCGTTTCGGAATAGTAACACGCCAAAGGGCCTCAGGTTTAGCCTTTCGGCAAAATTTATCGCGGGCGCTGTAAAACTACTCTTCCTCTTCTTCCTCAACCCGGAATATCTCAAAAACCTGCCGAACGTCCTCTTTGACCTTTTTCATAAGGGCATCAAACTCCTCTTCGACAAGCTCCTTCTCTGCCGGCTCCAATTTCTTGTAGAGTGCATTCATCAAAGCAATGCGTTCGGCGTTGCCGTAGGCCATGTTGATTTGATCGCGATACTTATCGGACTCCTGCTTATAGATGAACTCAAGCAGTTGACGCTGCGTCTCCACGGGAAGCGTATCCAGCCCCATATAAGAGAGCAAAAAGCCATCTACCATTTCGCGGGGCACTTCCGGCTGAAAATATTCCAGCAATAAACGCTGCAGAGTAAACCACCGTTCTACTTTCTCATTTTCCGCTTTAGCGAACTTATACATCTCTGCCCGCCGCTTCATGTAAGTGGCAGGATAGAGCAGCTTATCCTTCCAAAGCTCATTCAGATAGAGAGAAAATTCCCACATCAGCAATTGCCTGCTGTCTTCCACTTTGCGGGTTTTCAGAAAGTCGCGAATGGCTTCCAGGCCCTCCTCTTTGTTGTGAACGTTATCCTTGCCAAAATAGGCATCGTAATCTTCCTGCTTCAGTTCAAAAGTTGCCTCATCTATATATTTGGCGCAGTCAAACACCGCCGTATATTCCTTCGCATAATAGCGACGCCACTCCTCTATGGTAAACTTTTCCGGGTGTTTGCCGGCCATTTCATACAGGCCTTCGTAAATCTCGTCCAAAGGCAAAGTGCATTCATCGCCCTTCTTCAGGCCGGCCAGTTTTTCCTTAACGGGGCTTTCTGCAGGCAGCTTGTTGGGAGCCAGTACCAGGGAGAATTCCTCAAAATCTTCCGGCTGCTCCTCTCCTTCTTCCTCCTGCTCTTCGTCGGCTGCCCTCTCCAGGGCCTTTACCGTAAAGCAAAGGAAAAGGTCCTCATCGCCTTGCACAACTTCGCGTTCGGGCAAATCAGCTATCCGCTTTCCAGCAGCCTGCTCGATAAAAGCATCCCAATACTCCATGACCGTCTCTTCGGAAGGAATCGCTACATACGAAGGCTTATCAAAGCCCTTGAAGAGCTCTTCGTTCAAATCCAACTCGGGAAGCAGAGAAAGGAGAAACCTGAAGTCATAGGATTTACCGGTATCCTTGGGGTCTATCTCTACCTGCTCCTCATCCAAAGGAATAGGCGAGCCGGCAAACACGCGCCCGGATTCTTCCTCCAAAGCCCTGAATTGCCTTTCAATCTCCTTCTCAATAATCCCCGGCAGAATTTGCCCGCCAGAGG
Source organism: Saprospiraceae bacterium (assembly GCA_015494245.1). Taxonomy (GTDB): domain Bacteria; phylum Bacteroidota; class Bacteroidia; order Chitinophagales; family Saprospiraceae; genus WGBN01. The sequence continues at coordinate 3,923 of WGBN01000143.1, forward strand.
TCTTCTTCAAAAACGACAGAGGCACCCGCCCCTTGCGGAAACCCTTGATATGTACTTTTCCTTTCAGCTTTTTGAGTTCCTCTTCATAAGAAGCGCGGTAATCTTCCGGCTCAATGGTGAGTTTGACTTCCCACTCTACGGGGCTGATGTCCTTTCTTTCTATCTGTGCCATGAAAAAATGTTTTGCCCCGCATGCATCCAAAGCAAGCAGGGCGTTTTTGTCTGTGCGGGTGGAGGGACTCGAACCCCCACGCCTTGCGGCACCAGATCCTAAGTCTGACGCGTCTACCAATTTCGCCACATCCGCAAAAAAATCGCCCTCATTTAGGGGGTGCAAATATACTACTTTTTTGGATTGACCATCTGGAAATTAATTTGATGCCTGACCGGTCAAAATGACAATTTAGCTGTTTTGTACAGAACTATTTCGTCCCTATCGGAACTTATCATCGGGTTTGTGTTTTCTTTTGCTACAAAGACTTTGTTCCTGACGGGACAAATATTCCAGGACGCATAAAGATAGGGATAGCCATTTGCTGTACAGTACAACAGATTCAAAACCAGGTGAATACAGGAATGTTTACCTAATATCGCCGGGTTGTTCGTTTATCTTGGGATTGTTTTTATGCCGGGTTTTGTCGCGGATTTCCTTTTTTTCCAGGTTTTTCAGCAGCGCTTTTTCCAAATCGATTCCGGTTTGGTTGGCCAGGCAGATAAGCACAAACAGCACATCGGCCATTTCATCGGCCAGGTCAACCTCTTTATCGGATTCTTTAAAGGATTGCTCGCCGTATTGCCGCGCCATGATGCGGGCCACCTCGCCCACTTCTTCGGTAAGGATGGCCATGTTGGTGAGCTCGTTAAAATAGCGGACGCCCGTGGTGTTAATCCACCGGTCTACCA
>WGBN01000144.1 GCA_015494245.1 Saprospiraceae bacterium
AGGCAGAGGGAGGGGTCTTCTTTTTGTTGTGGGGTTTCTTTCGTGTCGGCCCGGTCGAATTGCGAAAGCGGGCCGATGTAAGAGACCTGCATGTTGTCGGGGGCGGGGTGGGAGAGTTTTCCCGAAAGGGTATCGGAGGTGGTGTTGTAATCGGGGACCCAGCATTGCCCGAATTTTTTCATGAGGAAGAGGTTGATGGTGGTAGCCGGCTGTAGGGGGAGGTAGAACTGGTGGGTCATGAAGAGGTTGTTGGCTTCGGGGTGGAAGCAGCCGAAGCGGTTGTCGGAGAGCAGGTGGGTAAAGGGCCATTCCTGCATAATTTGGCGGATGTAGTATTTTTCTCTGAGGATGGCTGCGAGGATGCGGGGCGATTTGAAGAAGATGTTGAAGGCCATGTTGGCCGTGGGGTAGCTGATGCCGTAGCCCGGCAGTTCGAAGGCGGGCAGGTCCGGGAAATTTTTTTGCAGCAGTCGGAGGCTGCGGCCGTCGGAGGCGATGGCTGTAGGCGTCCCTTGCTGTTGCAGGCTGCGGATGATCGGGATGCAGCGCGTAGCATGCCCCAGCCCCCAGTTGAGCGGACAAACGAGTACCCTGCTTTCTTTTTTATTTTGCACGAGTCGGGATTTTGGCTTACCTTGCGCTTATGAAATACATCACAGACACAGTTAAGCAAGTTGGAGGTTATGCTCCAAAACTTTTCTATGGGGTGGGGATATTGCTCATTTTTGTGCTGGAGGCATGCAAAGCCGGACATTGCGGTTGCCCCTGAGCTGCAACAGAGCAGCGGGGCGGGTGTTCCCGCTGCTCTGCTGTAAAGATAGCTCTTATAATCTGATTTCTTCTTTGTTTTGGTCGTAGAATTTGTAGTCTATGAGCGCCAGGTCGTCATTGGCTCGCAGGCGCACCCATTTTTGGTGTTCTATAAACCAGCGCATTCGCTTTGAGGGAAATCCTTTGCGGAGGAAGGCTTCGACAAAAGGATGCACCTCAAGGGTGATTTTGACATTTGGGCGTGATTCGATGATAAATTTCAGATCGCGCTCGATGTCATCGGTAACTAAGGTGGTGGCATTGGTTTTTCCGGAGCCTTTGCAGGTGGGGCATACTTCTGCCGTATTGATTTGCACTTCCGGTCGCACGCGCTGGCGGGTGATTTGCATCAGGCCGAATTTGCTCAGCGGGAGCACGGTATGTTGGGCGCGGTCGCTTTTCATAAAGCGCCGCATGGCTTGTACGAGTTGCTGTTTGTGTTCGCGGTTGCGCATGTCTATGAAGTCCACCACGATGAGTCCGCCGAGGTCGCGCAGGCGCAATTGTCGGGCGATTTCCTGGGCTGCCTCCATATTGACTTTGAGCACGGCTTCTTCCTGGGTCGTTCCGGCCATTTTTTGGCCGCTGTTGACGTCAATGACGTGCATGGCCTCGGTGTGTTCGATGACGAGGTATGCACCGTTGGAGATGGTCGCGGTTTTGCCGAAGGCCGATTTGATTTGGCGGTTGATGCCAAAGGCGTCGAAGATGGGGCGTTTGCCCTTGTAGAGAGATACGATTTTGACCTGCTCGGGAGCGATGGTGCGCAAGAAGTTGCGGATGTTGTGATAGAGGTTTTCGTCGTCCACCACAATTTTGTTGAAGGAGTCCGTGAGCACATCGCGCAGAATGCTGGAGGTTTTGTCCAGTTCGCTCATCAACTTGACGGGCGGTTTGGCCTTGTGCAATTGCTTGAAGATGTGTTCCCATTTTTCGTACAGGCCGGTGAGCTCTTCGTAGAGGTCGGCCACTTTTTTGCCTTCGGCTGCCGTGCGCACGATGAGGCCCATGTTTTTGGGCTTGATGCTGGCAACCAGCGTTTTGAGGCGTTGGCGCTCTTCCTGGGTGCTGATCTTTTTGGAAACGGCCAGCACATTGTTGAAGGGTGTGAGTACGAGGTAGCGCCCGGGGATGGTGAGCTCACAGCTGAGGCGCGGGCCTTTGGTGCTGATGGGTTCTTTCAGGATTTGCACCAACAGGGGTTGGTTTCTGCTCAGCACCTGATCTACTTTTCCCTTTTTATCAATGTCGGGTTCGATTTTGAACTTTGCCAGGGAGGCCGTGTTGATGCCTCCGGAGATGGCCCCGCGGGTATATTTGGCGAGCGACTGGAGATGGGGGCCTAAGTCTGTATAGTGCAGGAAGGCATCCTTTTTGTGGCCGATGTCCACGAAGGCGGCATTCAGGCCCGGGGCCAGTTTTTTGATGCGGCCCAGGAAGATGTCTCCCACCTTAAATTCCGAATTGCTTTTTTGCTTGTGCAGCTCATTCAGTCTGCCGTTTTCCAGCATGGCGATCTCCACTTCTGCCGGTGTGGCATGAATGATGAGATCCTTATTTATGGTTGCGGTTTCATTGGGTTTCATGTCGGTTGTGTTTATATGCGCCACATCTTTTGTGCTTGGCCGGTGAGCGCACTTATTTTTCGCTGTTGCGAAGCTTTGGGAGCCGCTTTGGGGCTGCTTCTGCAGGGGGGCATCCTGCGC
>WGBN01000145.1 GCA_015494245.1 Saprospiraceae bacterium
AGATGGGCTCTTACAAAGGTTCAATTGTCAGATGGTGTCATTTATTTTATGCCATTTTGCAATCAAGCCTAAGTTGACAAAAAATAAAAGGGGGATTGGATATGCGCTGAATTCCGGGCATATTGCCATCTCAAAACTTAATGAACCATTGCTATAGAGAGATACAAATATGCGAAAGTTCACCCTCCATACAGGGATAAAAATGTATATTTGCACCACAAAATGAAAACTGCAATGGATAAAAAAGAAGCATACAAACGCATCATAGCGGATTTCTTCACGAGGGATTTAGCGTAAGCAAAAACACCGTCCTGGAATACATCTAGTACCTCGAAGAAGCTTTCGTACTCTTTCAGGTGCCTCTCTGGCACCGCTCCCTGCGGGCTCAAGCCGTCAATCCTCAATATCTCATCAATGTCGCACTATCCATAGACGAACCCGAAACCTTTCAGCGGGAAACGGAAAGCCTCTTCTCTGCCATGAAACAACTCAACATCTCAGAGAGCAGCCTCATCACCCTTTACGAAAAACACACACTAAGCCGGAAAGGCAAGACCATACACATACTGCCCTTAGGAGAATTTTTGTTAAATACTTGACCGACCTTTTAAACGCTGTTACACCTCCCGCCCCTCAACACTCCTACTGTTTTTCTACGGGTATTTTGCTGTCAGCCAAATAAAAAACTTTGCCTACACGCTCAATATGGCCCAGCAATTCGGGATTCTCTATGTCGGAAAAAACAGAAAGGTCTATTTTATACGGCAACAACAAGTCGTCGAGTTCATTTTCGATTTTAAACAATATGGTCAAATCCAATGCAGCTCCAACCAAAGTCAAATCAATATCCGAACCCCGGCGATAATTCCCTTTAGCACGAGAGCCGTAAAGGATGGCTTTCCGCACCTGTGGATAGCGCGAAAGAACCGAGTGGATGGCTAAAATTTGCTTATCTTTCAATCCGTAGGGCATAAGCTATGATTAGGAAGACCTCTCCTGCTCTTTAAGCTTCTCCATAGTAAGTTGAAAAGCTGAAAAAGCAGGATAATACGCCTCCAAAACTTTCACAAAAATATCTAAGGCCGTTTCTTCATTGTAAGTATGCGAAGTCTGGTTCCTGCTTCTGATCATCTCCATCCAGACCTCTCCATCTGCAATCAAGCCTTTTTGAAATGCCTCCCGGGTGGCATCCCTTGAGCCATAGAAAGCTGTGCTCCCCCTTGACTCCAAAAAATCCTTCATCACATTCCAAGCCAATTCGTGCGTGTACTCAAATCGCTGAATGACTCCCTCTATCACAATATCTTCCCCTTCTTTGAGCCTGGATTGATCAAATTTGCCCTGTGAATAATAAGAGGCCTTTACATTTTCTATCGCAGCTGACAATTTTGCCAGCGCCTTAGTAAAATTGCTGAATCGCTGTATCCAACGAATGTCTTTTTGTTCTTCCATTTTTAATCCCGCACTCTGTGCTGCTCTTTGCAAGCAAATATACAAAACTTTCCTCATCACCCCGCCACCAAAGCAACCAAAAGGCAAACCAACAAGCCCAGCCCTATGGGCAGAAAAGTCGCCAGCGCTGTCCATTTGGCGCTGCCGGTTTCTTTGTAGATGGTGTAGATCGTAGTCGAGCAGGGGTTGTGCAACAGGCTAAATAGCATCACATTCACCGCCGTGAGCAGCGTCCAGCCGCCGGCAGTGAGCACATCGGCAATGCCCTGCGCATCTTCCAACTCAAACAACACCCCCTGCCCCGGAGCCACGCCCTCCATCCCGAGATGCATCACCGTCAGCATGAGGATGGTGGGGATGACCAACTCATTGGCAGGAATGGCCACCACATAGGCCAGCAGAATGACGCCGTTTAAGCCAAAAATCAGAGCCAAAGGATCCACCGCCCTGATAAAATGTTCTGCCAACGGCAGGCCTCCCACATGCACATTCGCCAGCAACCATATCACCATACCCGCAGGCAAAGCAAAAACCACTGCCCGCCAAAGCACAATCAAAGTGCGCTCAATAAAGGAAGTGTAAAGCGTCTCCCAAAAACGCGGCGGCCGGTAAGGCGGCAACTCTAGCGAAAAAGCCGAAGCTTCACCCTTCAACACCGTGCGCGACAAAGCCCAGGAAACGGCCAGACTAAACAAAATGCCCAGCACAGCCACCCCCACTACCGCCGCTGCACTGATTACGCCCGCCCAATGTGCTGGCGCCACGGCACCAATGAAAACCGTCGCCAGGAGAATCTGCAAAGGCCAACGGCCGTTGCAAAGCGCAAAGTTGTTCGTAATAATCGCAATCAGACGCTCCCGCGGACTGTCAATGACCCGCGTGGCCACCACACCCGCCGCATTGCAGCCAAAACCCATGCTCATCGTCAAAGCCTGTTTGCCATGAGCGCCCACACGTTTAAACAAATGGTCCATGTTGAAAGACACCCGCGGCAAATAACCAAAATCCTCCAAAAGCGTAAACAAGGGGAAGAAAATCGCCATGGGCGGCAACATCACACTCACCACCCAGGCAGCAGAAAGATAAGCCCCGTCTATCAACAGGCCCGTCAACCAGGCAGGCGCCCCCACACTCAAAAACAAAGCCCGCAAAAAGGGGTGCCCTTGCTCCACCAGCAACTTAGACAAAAGGGCCGAGGGATAATTGGCCCCCACAATCGTCAGCCAAAACACCAGCGCCAGCAGGCCCAGCATGATGGGGAAGCCCCACAGCCTGCTCGTAACCACGCGATCTATCGCCCGATCCCAGCTGAAGGCCTCTTTTTTTCCCTCCATGCGCACCACCTTGCCCGCGATTTTTGCCGCTTCACTGAAAATGGACTCCATCAGCTCATCGTGAAAATCCGTACCCAACTGCCAGCGCAGTTCCTGAGCCAGGGCCAGCACCTCCTCGGGCTCGCTCTCCGGCAAAGCTTCATAAGCACCCAAATGCCCCTCACTCACCGCCTCCACCATGCTCTGATCGCCTTCCAACAAACGCAGGGCCACCCAACGCAGGTTGGGAACGCCCGGAAACACCTCTGCCAGCTTTTCCTCCAGGCTGCACACCATTTCCTCCACCACGCGACGGCCCATCTTCAGTCGGCGCGGCTTACAGCGATATACACCCGTAGCCACCTCATCAATCATCTGCAGCAGGGCCGGCAAGCCCTCGCGCGAGCGGGCCACCATAGGCACTACCGGCACGCCCAAAGCCTTAGAAAGCCCCCGCGCATCCACTTCAATGCCATGCCGCCCAGCCTCATCCATAAGGTTGAGCGCGACCACGGCGCGATCTGTAATCTCCAGAATTTGCAACACCAGATTCAAACTCCGCTGCAGGCGCGTGGCATCCACCACGATGACCGTTACATCGGGCTTGCCAAAGAGGATGAAATCGCGGGCTACCTCCTCATCCGTACTCGTAGAGAGCAGCGAGTAAGTACCCGGCAAATCCACCACCTTATACCGGCTTTCACCAAATGCAAAAGCGCCTTCAGCCCGCGCCACGGTCTTCCCGGGCCAGTTGCCCGTATGCTGCCGCAGGCCGGTCAAAGCGTTGAAAAGCGTGCTCTTCCCCGTGTTGGGATTGCCCGCCAAAGCGACTACAAAGTCGTACCGGCTCATGTCAATACCCAGAGCACGCAAATGCGCTTCGTGATGCACCGGACAGCTTTTACAATCGCTATTTGTCATTTTGAATCTGTTTTACAAAAATATGCCTTGCCTGTTCTTCGCGCAATGCAATGTTCGCCCCCAACACATCATAAGCCGTGGGTTCTCCTCCCGGAGCCCTAAACAGGGGCCTGATGTGATTGCCCCGCACAATGCCGAGGTCCATCAGCCGCCGGCGTTGTTGCCCGCGACAGGCCCGCGAAATACCCGTCACCTCCACTTCTTCTCCAAGCGGCACTTCCGACAGGCTCAAGCCGGCATCAAAAACACGGTCCTCTTCCTCAAGCGCCCGCACCGTAACATTGGACGAAAGCAGCGGCGCGAGCAACAGCTCTTCTCCATGTGCCTCAAAGCGCAGGCGCTTGTCGTCTTTTTCGAGCATCCGCACGGCCATGCCAGGATAAAGCCCCATGGCGACGAGCTGCGCATAAACTTCCGGAGGCTCGTCTTCGAGATGGATGATGATGCCTTCTTTGCCTTCCGGCAAATCCCTGAGCGGCATGCCCTTAGGCCCCGGCAATTCGCCCTTGGCCGAGGGGATGGGGTCGCCGTGAGGGTCAAAAACGGGATTGCCGAGGCGCCCGGCCAGGGCATTGACTTCCTCCATACTGAGCTCGTGCTCCCTCAGGTCTGCCAGGCGATGCCAGTCGGTTTCTGCCATGCCGGTTTCATTGGCCAGATAACTCTCCCAAATCCGGTGAATCCGTATAATCCGCAAGGCATAGCTGCGTCCGAGGCGCGTCAGCAACACCTGCTCGCCGTCTATTTTCACCAGCGATTGATCGCGCAATTTTTGGAGCACCTGCAAGACCTGGTCTTGAGAAATCCCCAGTCGCCCGGCCAAGCCACCGACATCGCAGGAAATGCCCTTGTACTCGCAGTTGTACAGCGCCTTCAGCGCATCTTCCATCCACACGCGCAACATGTTTTGCCGCCTGCGCCTCCAACGCACCCACAGCCCCTTTTCCGGCATAAACACCAGCAGGGGTAGCAGCAGAAGCCCCGACAACACCAATATTTTGATCCACACACTCATGTCGTTTCGCAAATGCGTATTTCGTTAACCACCTTCGAGCTGAGCAGGTAAACCCCTTTCTCCGTCCTCACCTGCACCGACTCGTCAAAGTCGAACTGCTCCAAGACCTCCAGCTTTTTCCCCGGACTCAGCCCTATTTCTCCGAGGTACTGCACCAGACGCTCGTCCAAATCATTGACGCGGGCCACCTCATAAGTTTTTTCTCTTTGGGCTTTCGCCAAATGCAACAAAGCGCCGCTCTCCGGCATCCTGCCCTCTTTGTCTGGAATCGGATGCCCGTGAGGGTCAAAGCGAGGATGCAACAAATAGGCATCCATGCGCGCAATCAGCGCCTCCGAGCTGTAATGCTCAAGCCGCTCCGCCTCGGCATGCACATCCTCCCAGGGAAAGCCCAGCACCTCCACCAAAAAAGTCTCCCAAATCCGGTGCCGGCGAAGCACCTGCAAAGCCAGCTTCCTCCCATTTGCCGAAAGGCGAATACCCCTCCCCCGCGAATAGCTGAGCAGGCCCTCTCCCTCCAACTTCTTCCTCATACTGCCCACCGCAGCCTTAGACAACTGCAGATGTCGCGCCACAGCGCTCAACAACACGGGAGCATGGCTTTCTTCCTCCAACTTATACACAGCCTTTAAAAAATCTTCCTTGGATACAGACAGCATAGACAGCAAAGTTTACCCTAATAGTAAACCCTGGTTTACTAAAAAAGTTTACCGGTAGCAGGCTAAAAGGCCGGCTCGGGGGTCTTCCTTCGTCAGCACCCCGATCCTTTTGTTGGGCCAAATCAAAAATCAAAAATCGTTGATCGTTAATCGATATTCAAAAGAAGTAAATTCTTGGACCTTTGATTGGTTCTTCCCCCATTCTCCATTCTTTTTACCACGGAGTTCACGGGGTACACGGAGTATTCACGGAGTGTTCATTCTCCATTTTCCATTTTTCATTTTCCATTTTCCATTCTCCATTCTTTTTACCAAAACCAACAATACACGATAAACGATATTCCCCCGATTCCCCCGATTCCCCCGATTCCACCACTTCCACCACTTCCACCATCCCCACCAATTAACC
>WGBN01000146.1 GCA_015494245.1 Saprospiraceae bacterium
CGCTAAACGCTAAACACGAAACACTAAACCAATCACCAAATACAAAAGCGCTGTAAGACCACCTGCCAGCAGGGAATAAGGCAGTTGGGTACGCACGTGGTCTATGTGATCTGAGGCTGAGGCCATGGAGGCCAGTATAGTAGTGTCGGAGATGGGTGAGCAGTGATCGCCAAAGACCCCGCCGCCCATGACGGCAGCTATGGTCAGGTAGGGGTTGGCTCCCAATTGATCGGCCATGGGCAGGGCGATGGCCATCATGATGGCAAAAGTACCCCAGGAGGTACCCGTCGAAAAGGCGATGAAGCAACTCAGCAGAAAGACGATGAAGGGAACCAGGCCCGGCGACAAAACGCCCTGTGCAAGTCCGGCTACGTATTCTCCTGTATGCAACTCCGTGCGGCAAAGGCTGCTGATGGCAAAGGCCAGCATCATCAAAAGCGCCAGGGGCATCAGGCCGGAGATGCCTTTTAGCGTAAGCTCTATCATCTCTTTCATCTTCATAATGCCCTGTACGCGGTAGAGCAGCATGGCCCCGAGCAGCGAAAAAGTGACGGATGAAAGCACAGCCGTAGAGCCGGAGCCCTGCCCGATGGCAAAAAAGGCTTTATGCCAAAATCCGGCGTCAGGCATTTCATCTAAGGCTGCCTGCCAGCCGGTATAGCTCAGCATGACGGGCATGAGCAGCACCATCATGGCAATGGGAATGATCATGTTCATGGCGCGGGGCTTTACCCCTTTTTTGGTCTTGACTTCCGTCAAATCCTCGGAGAGCATGGGCTGAGCACCATCTGCCAACAACTTGCCCTCTTCTCTTGCCCTGCGCTCGGCCTTTTTCATGGGGCCTATGTCCTTGCCGGAAAAGATGACCAGCAGCACCAGCAGCAGAGCCAGCATGGGGTAAAAATTAAAAACCATGGCGTGAAACATGGTCAAAAAGGGATTTTCAAAATCCAGGGCCAGCAGGCCCATGATGAAAGCCCCCCAGGCATTGAAGGGGATGAGTATGGAAGAAGGCGCAGAGGTGGAGTCTGCAATATAAGCCAGTTTTTCCCGCGGGATGCCCAGCTTGTCGAAGAGCGGGCGATACAGGGCGCCTACGGTGAGAACGGAGATGCTGGATTCCACAAAAACGATTAAGCCCGTCAGCCAGGCAAAAAACTGCACCAGCGTCCGTTGCCCGCCCCTGGTGCGGTGGCCGTGGCGTTCCAGCATATTGTGTACGCGGTATATGAAGCCATCAACCCCGCCGGAGCGCTGGATGAAAAGAATCAGCCCGCCCACCAGGGCAGAAAACATGATGGTGCGCGTGTTGCCGGCATCGTCAAAGACGTCCACCAGCGCCTGCAAGGTGTCCATGGTGCCCAGCCACAAATTGCCGCGATTGACGACGACCCAGCCCAACCAAATTCCGCTGAGCAGCGATACAAAAACCTGCCGCGTCTTGATGGCCAGCAAAATGGCTACCAAAGGCGGAATCAAAGACCATATACCGTAATTGTCCATGTGTAAAAAGTTGTGTTCTGTCAATAGGCCCTGTCAGGCTTGCCCTGCATATAATTGATGAAGGCGCGGTTGACGACGCGATTGCCGCCGGGAGTGGGGTACTTGCCCGAGAAATACCAGTCGCCGGCGTGTTTGGGGCAGGCGGCATGCAGGCCTTTGATGGACTGGAAGATGAGCTGTACCTCCGGCTTGATGTCGGGCGGAGTGAGTATTTCTGCCATTTTGGCCGTGATGGTTTCATCGTCGAAAAGCTCGTAGAGAGGGGCTACGCGGTTTTTTACCTTTTCGATGGGGAGCTTTTCGTCTTGCAGGCATTTTTGCAGGGCTTTTTCCAACTCCTCTTCCTTGCCGTGTTCCTTGATCAGGGCGATGAGAGCGCGGAAAGCGGCAAATTCCCACATGCGCGACATGTCTATGCCATAGCAATCGGGATAGCGAATTTGCGGGGCTGAGGAAACCACCACGATTTTTTTCGGCCGCAGGCGCGATACAATGCGCAGGATGCTGTCGCGCAGGGTCGTCCCCCGCACGATGGAGTCGTCCACCAACACCAGGTAATCTTTGGCATTTTGAACGATGCCATAGGTGACGTCATAGACGTGTGAGACCATTTCATCCCGCGATTCGCCGTCGGCTATGAAGGTGCGCAGCTTGGCATCTTTGGTGACGATTTTCTCAATGCGCAGCTGCTGGGTGAGGATTTTCTCTAATTTTTTAGGCTTGGGTTTGTCTCCCAAAGCCAATATCTTCTCTGCTTTTTGGCGGGCCAATTCCTTTTTCATGCCTTCAATAAGGCCGTAGAAAGAGGTCTCTGCCGTGTTGGGTACAAAGGAGAAGACGGTATTCTTCAGGTCGTGCCGGATGGCTTTGAGCACCCTTTCGGTGAGTTGTTCGCCCAGTTTTTTGCGCTCTTTATAGATGTCGCTGTCCGTGCCCCGTGAAAAGTAGATGCGCTCAAAAGAACAGGGCGTGATTTTGGGCTTCTTTCCTTCTTCTTGGGCAAAGGGTTTTACAGACACGCGTCCGTCTTTTTTGACGATGAGGACATGCGCCGGAGGCAGTTCTTCCACTTTGGAAAAATGCACGTTGAAGGCCGTTTGTATAGGCGGGCGTTCGCTGCAGCAAACGACTACTTCATCATCCTGATAGTAATACGCGGGCCGTATGCCGTGCGGGTCGCGCATGACAAAGGCATCTCCATGGCCAATCATCCCGACCATCACATACCCCCCATCAAATTTTTTAGTGGCCCGTTGCAAGACCCTTTGGATGTTGAGGTCGCGAAAGATGAGGTCGTTGACTTCGCGGTTGCTGTAGCCATCTCGTTTGTACCAGTCGAAGAGCCGTTGCACTTCGTCTTCGAGGAAGTGCCCGATTTTTTCCAACACCGTAACGGTGTCTGATTTTTCTTTGGGGAATTGCCCCAACTCCACCAACTCTGCGAAGAGTTCATCCACATTGGTGAGGTTGAAGTTGCCGGCCAGCAGCAGCGTGCGGCTCATCCAGTTGTTTTGCCGTAAGACCGGATGTACCTGCTCAATGCTGTTTTTGCCGTGCGTGGCATAGCGAAGATGCCCCAATAGCACCTCTCCGGTGAAGGGAAAATCCCGCTTCAGGCGGGCAGTGTCCCGAAAGACTTCCGGGGGCAAGTCCTTAAAATAGGCATTGACCTGAAAGAGCAAGTCGCGCAGGGGGTCGGAAGCATTGGAGCGTTTGCGGCTGATGTACCGGTTGCCGGGAGGCATGTTGAGCTTGATGGTTGCCAGTCCGGCACCGTCTTGTCCCCGGTTTCGCTGTTTTTGCAGCAGCAGTTGCAATTTTTTAAGGCCGTACAGGGGAGTGCCGTATTGCTCGAGATAGTAGTCAAGAGGTTTGAGCAAGCGCACAAAGGCGATGCCGCACTCGTGTTTGATGATATCGCTCATAGTTTATCAGCCGTTCCGCTGCTGCAAAAGTACTCAACTTTATGAAGAATCCGGCTTCTCATCTTTTGAGTCAATTGCTTAAACTTATGGACACTTTATTGCGTTTTTTTAAGTGTTGCTTATTTTTGAGGAGAGTGCCCCTGGGAATTAATGCCATGAATAAAATTTTTTTTATTGTCAACCCTGTGGGGGGAAAGGGTAAGGTCAGGGAGTTGTGGCCGGGAGTGAAAGAAAAACTCTATCAGGCAGGGCTTTCTTTTGAGTTTACCGAAACGCAGCGCCCCATGCATGCCGCTGAGCTGGCAGCAGAAGCAGTGGCATCCGGCTTTCGCCAAATAATAGCCGTAGGAGGTGATGGCACCCTCAACGAGTTGGTCAATGGCCTGATGCGCCAAACGGTTTGTGCACCTGATGAGGTAGGCGTTTCAATCCTTCCTTTGGGTACGGGCAATGATTGGGTGCGCACGCAACAGATTCCCACGAAAACAAATGCCTGGATAAAAAGGCTCCTCGCCGCTAAAGAGCCTCGGACGCAAGATGTCGGCCTCGCTGCTTACACAGATGAAACGGGTACTGAACGTCAACGCTATTTCGTCAATGTTGCAGGTATGGCCTATGATGCTTTTGTAGTCAGAGAAATAGAAATGGAGGGGAAGAAATCGGCCAATGCGCTCTTGTACCTTTTGATGCTCTTTCGCCTGCTCAGAGATTACACGCCTTATTTACACAGACTTGAACTTACGCTTCCCGGAGAAGCGGAAAAGAGGTGCATTGAAAAAGAAATACATACCCTCAATATCGGCATTTGCCGGTACTCCGGCGGCGGCATGCAACTGGTCCCTCATGCCGATCCGGATGACGGTTTGCTGGCCCTGACCCTTGTAGAAAAATTGTCTAAATTTGAAATCATTTTGCACTTACGCGATTTGTATAATGGCAAACTCATCCGGCACCCCAAAGCAATAGCAGAGCAGGTATCTTCGCTCAAAGTGGAAAGTGCAGACCGCAAGCCCCTGCTGCTGGAAGTAGATGGGGAGTTTGTGGCATCTTGTGCCAGCGTATCCTTTTCTATCCGTGATAGCAAACTGAAGCTGCTGATATAGGGTCTATTTGCTTTTTTAATCAATGGTTCATTAATTCTTGAGGGAAATTTCCAATAAGAGCGGACAAAGCCTCCCGCTCCCCCGCCCCTAAAGGGGTGGGCCGCCCGTCTCTTTTGGGAAATAGGTTCTTAAATTCAATGGTTCATTTATTTTATGCCACTTTGCAACCA
>WGBN01000147.1 GCA_015494245.1 Saprospiraceae bacterium
AATAGCTCAATCCAATCACCTGCACTTTTATTGTTGCAACTAATTTCATTGACGATCAACACATCCTGCAAGGGGTGGCGGTACGGTTGAAAAACAGCTCTGACCTTTGTAATGTCTTCTTCCGGAGAAAGCGTAATGCTCCTCTCCTTGATTTTCTCTCCATTCACGACCCAGTAGAGAAAGCGGTATCCCAGGTCGGGCGTGGCATTCAAATCCAGGGGCATCTTTTCAAAATAAATGCCGCGAAAAAGCGTGTCTCTGAGCAAAATGTGATCGTTTAGATTCACAGCACCCCCTTTGGTAACAAAAATTGCCCATTTCGCCTGTTTTCCCAAGTCAAAATAATCGCTCAGATATTGGCGCAGATAGGCAGGACGCCTTTCGGCAAAAGTGCGCATGCGCTCTACATGTGCATACCAGACATCCGGCTTGTACTTCCAGCGCGCCCACTCGCGAGGCATTTCGGGTTCGTACAATTGCACAAAATCTTCGAGATGAGCAAGTACACGCGAAGGCCTGAAAGTCGTATTTAAAGCATCCGCAAAAGCACGCGCAAAAGCTGCTCGAAAATCGGGATTTTCTAAAAGCTTTCGCAAAATAAAAGTGCTCCAGGGAGGATTTGGCCAGGGCGGCCCATTGGGCTCTGTGTGAAAAGCGAGACTATTGTTCTGGTAAGCCGTTTTGTCGTAAAGGCCAAAACCCCAATCGGTGTCGTAGAGAATCCAGCGCCAACGCCCGTCGGGCCTTTGCGGTCGCCAATATTTAATGTTGCCACCTGCATCCTGATTGTCAAAATAAATTTGCGCAATTTGGTAGTGCATAAAATTTTCGACATCCATCTGTGTCTGCACATAGGCATAAACAGCGGGGTCGGAAAGGTCATGCCTTTTCAGATAATCGAGAAATTGCAAATACCCTTTCTTACTCCCCCGCTTCAGCGAACGGCGGTGCTCCAACAGGTCAATACTATCCTTATCCACTTCGTGGTGCTGAGCGAGGTAATAGCGATTGATTTTTTCGCGTATGTTGTAAATACCCCAGTATTTCCCGTTGATGTAAACATGTGCAGGGCGCCAGGCTTGTTTGTCCAAATCCCAGTCGTCGAGCAGACTGGTCATAAAAGCATCCCTGAATTGCGTGCGCCCGCATTCGCTGCCGGAATTGCGCAACACCAAAAATTTAAACTTTTTCGGCTGGCTTTCGCCAAACACCGGATAGTCAAAACGCTTTTTGCCATAGCGCTTGCGGGCCACCAGAGTCATGGATTTCTGCGGGAACAAACGGCTCATGCCCCCAAAAAGACGAAAGCCCGTTCGCGAGCGAAACACACATTTGCCGGAAGGCTCAAAAAGTTCTACATTAATGGGATACTCCTTGCGATTCCAAAAATTAGCCCCCGGCAAATAGCGTATGGTATCTATCGCATTCGGCCCCTTCACAAACAAACCCTTCACAGGATCAAACAACAGGCTCGGCGGAATGGCCAGCGAAACCACCATGAAACCGGTCTCGGGCTCGTTGATGAAATAAGTGTGCGCCTCGGGAGCGCTCTTCTTGCCATCGCGCACGGCAATAGCGCGCACCACCGTTGTCTTCGAAATCTTGAAAGCCGATTTGTAGCGCTTGCTCTTGCCCACGCGGGGCGTGCTGCCATCGGTGGTATAATAAATCTTTGCATTGGGGCACTGCAAAGACAAGAAGACCGGCTCGTCAAAATTTCCGCCTTCCGGAAAAAAATGCACCTCGGGCAAAACCCGAGCATCGCTTGCCTCTTCGCGGCTCTGCCCCAAAACAACTGCCACAAACAACAACTGAAAAAAGATGAAAAAATAAAGTCGCATGCAGTTTTCTCTTCTCGTAATTTTTACGTATAATCGCGTCTGAATGGCTTTTGCCTTCGCAAAAATACTGAAAATATGTTAAGTGTCATCAGCAAAAGTATTTTGCGCCTGCTCGGTTGGAAAATTACCGGCAGATACCCCCATGAGCTAAACAAATTCATCATCGTCGTCATGCCGCACACTTCCAACTGGGACTTCCCCCTCGGCCTGCTGGTGCGCAGCGCCCTCAAAGCGCGAAACATCAAATTCGTGGCCAAAGACTCCCTCTTTAAGCCCCCCTTCGGAGCCATCTTCCGCGCCCTCGGCGGCTACCCCATAGACCGCAGCGGCGGACTCGGCTACGTGGATGCCGTAGTCAAAATCATCAAACGCGAACCCAAATTCGTACTCACCGTTACGCCCGAAGGCACCCGCAGCAAAGTAGATAAACTCAAAACGGGCTTCTACTACATCGCCCTCGGCGCTGAAGTCCCCCTCGTATTGGTAAGTTTCGACTACGGGAAAAAAGAAGTCGCCTGGAGCAAACCCTTCTACCCCACCGGCGATAAAGAAAAAGACTTCGCCGAAATCCTCAAATTCTTCAAAGGCGCCAAAGGAAAACACCCCGAACTCGGCTACACCCCCAACACTAAACACCAAAACGCTAAACGCTAAACACTAAACACCCACATAAAACCCAATACACTCCTTACAAAGGCACTGGTTCCCAAACTCCGCTTTGAGGTGCTCCAGGGTGCCTTTAAAGGCCGGCACATCCATGCACCAGCAGCTGCTGTCTCCGTAACACAACATGGGTTTTCCGCAGCGGGCACAGCGCTTGCTAAATTTTCCATCTACTTCCACGTAGGCACAGCTCACCGGGCCTTCCAGTGGCGGGTTGAGTTTGCGCACGCGTACCGTCATCTCGTTGATAAAGCCAAACTGATTTTTGATGCCCAGGGCAATGCGTTCAGCCACGGTTTCAATGAGTTTGGCGGGTTTCTTCATAGCCAATTTGCAAACCAGATACACCGTCTCGTAATTGACCGTCTGCCGCAGGTCATCATTGATGGCAGCTTTGTCCACGCGCACA
>WGBN01000148.1 GCA_015494245.1 Saprospiraceae bacterium
TCCTTATCGCGTTGATAGGGCAGGTAGGGCGCCCCGTTTTCGCTTCCTTTGGCTTTCGCCAAATGGGGTTTGATGGGAGGCATGTCTGCCACTTTTTTGATGCGCCAGGGTTCGGAACCATTGGCCAGATAGCCGTCGGTGAGCAGCAGGACGGGCGTTACGTGTTCTAAGGCCAGTTTGGCCGCCATATAGGCGTAATCAAAACAATTGGCCGGGGCGCTGGCGGCAATGACCACCACAGGGCTTTCGCCATTGCGGCCATAGAGGGCCTGCAACAGGTCGGCCTGTTCGGTTTTCGTCGGCAGACCCGTAGAGGGGCCGCCCCGCTGAACGTCCACAATCACCAGGGGCAATTCCGTCATCACAGCCAGGCCGATGGTTTCCGTTTTCAGCGCCAGGCCCGGGCCGGAGGTGGTGGTTACGGCCAGGTTGCCGGCAAAAGCAGCGCCGAGCGCCGAGCCCACGCCAGCAATCTCATCTTCGGCCTGAAAGACTTTGGCGCCAAAGTGCATGTGGCGGGAAAGCTCGTGCAAAATGTCCGAGGCCGGCGTAATGGGATAAGAGCCGAGAAAGAGCGGCAAGCCCGATTTTTCGGAAGCGGCCAGCAGGCCCCAGGCCAGAGCGGTGTTGCCCATAATGATGCGGTAAGTGCCCTTCTCCATTTTGGCAGGCGGCACCTTATAGACCGGCAGGAGCTCCAGCGTCTCGGCATAGTTGTAGCCGGCCCTCAATGCCCGCTCATTGGCCTCAATCACCAGCGGCTTGTTGGCAAATTTTTTCTTCAGGAAGTTGACGGTGTGCGTCAAAGGCCGGTTAAACATCCAGAAGACCATGCCGAGGGCAAACATGTTTTTGCTCCGGTTCATGCTCTTGTTGTCTAAGCCCAGGTCGAGGATGGCCGTGCGCGTCAGAGAAGTGATGGGCGCTTCGATGAGCTGATACTTCTCCAAAGAGCCGTCCTCCAACGGATTGGACTCATATCCGGCTTTCGCCAAATTTTTGGCCGTGAAACCATCCGTATCCACGATGATGGTCTTTCCTGCCGGCACTGCAGAAAGGTTGGTCTTAAGGGCTGCCGGATTCATGGCCACGAGTACATCCACCTCATCCCCGGGCGTGGCCACTTCCACCTGCCCGATGTGCACCTGAAATCCCGACACCCCATACACGCTGCCCTGAGGCGCGCGAATTTCTGCCGGATAGTTGGGAAAAGTAGCAATGTCGTTTCCCAGCAAGGCCGAAGTGCCCGAAAACTGCGAACCCGTCAATTGCATACCGTCTCCCGAATCGCCTACAAAGCGGATGACCACCTCCTCCAGCGATTCTCTCTCTTTGCGTTTTACCGTATCCGTGTTTGACATGATTTGATGTGTTGTGCTGCTGCCCGCAAGGCAGCAGAAAAAGTTAAAAACTCAGAGCCCTCCCGCATCAGATATCGGGAGCTTAGGACATGTTTGGCCGCTCTACATAGGGGTTAGCCCCCCAAAAGCAGGGCCACACATGCCCTTTACAAGGTGGGTTCATCGGATATATCTCATCAGGCGAATCTTTCCATCCGCCTGCTTCGTGCTCTAAGACCGCGCAATTTTATTCAATAATTCAAATTGCACACCCAAAGATAAGGCTTTTTTGGGAAATTTAAAATGGGTCTAAATAATGAAATGTGGAACGCTTCGCGTTCTGATGGGGGCGCTGACGCGTCTGAGATGTACCTCTGCCTGTTGCCGGTGAGGGATATGTCTGTCCCAAACAACTCAAGCACATTGAACCTCCGAAACCACCCCGCCCATTTCCCAAAAAAGCCGTATCCTTGCACCCTGAAAAAGAGAGATAGAAGCACCCTGGCACCCACAAAATTTACTGCTCATCCGGATTTATCTGTACGAGCAGTAGGCCGTAAGGCAAAAAAGCGTATTTTTGGCGAAAGCCTTTTTACAAACACTAAAACAACACGCCATGGCTATCAAAATCACGGAAGATTGCATCAACTGCGATGCTTGCATCTCTGAATGCCCGAACAACGCCATCTACGAACCCGGCGACGAGTGGGCCTATGCAGACGGTACCTCCCTCAAAGGGATGATCAAGCTGCCCTGGAACGGCGAAGTAGATGCTGAAGAAAAACACGAGCCCATCTCCGACGAGTTCTACTACATCGTCTGGCAAAAATGCACAGAGTGCAAGGGCTTCCACGACGAGCCGCAATGCGCCGCCGTTTGCCCGGTGGACTGCTGCGTGCCCGATGAAGAACATGTGGAAAGCGAGGAAGAACTGCTCGCTAAAAAAACATTCATGCACTTGGACTAAACCATGCCTCCGGCCGGAGGCGCTCCCTCCGGCCGGGCATATCCGAATCTGTCACCAAAGGGGAAAATCAAAACAGCGCCACGAACGTCATGGAATACCAAGCTCGTGAAATAGAACAAAAGTGGAAAAAATACTGGGTTGAAAACGAGGTCTATCGCGTCTCCAACCAAAGTGACCGGCCGAAGTACTACGTACTCGATATGTTCCCCTACCCCTCAGGCTCAGGCCTGCACGTAGGGCACCCCCTTGGATACATCGCCTCCGACATCTATGCACGCTACAAGCGCCTCAAGGGGTTCAACGTGCTCCACCCCATGGGCTACGATGCTTTCGGCCTGCCGGCAGAGCAATACGCCCTGCAAACCGGTATCCACCCCGCTGTATCCACAGCCCGCAACATCAAGCGCTATCGCGAGCAGTTAGACAACATCGGCCTCTCCTTCGACTGGAGCCGCGAAGTCGTTACTTCCGACCCCAAATACTACAAGTGGACGCAGTGGATATTCCTCCAACTCTTCAAACACTACTACGACCCCGAAGAGCAAAAACCCAAACCCATCAGCGAGCTGATCGCCCATTTTGAACAATACGGCAATGCAGACATCGCTGCACATACCGCCCAAAAAGAAACCTTCTCCGCAGAGCAGTGGAAAGCCATGAGTCCGGCCGAAAAAGACGCCGTGCTCATGAACTACCGCCTCGCCTACCGCCAACTGACCTACGTCAACTGGTGTGAAGCCCTCGGCACCGTGCTCTCCAACGACGAAGTCAAAGACGGCGTCTCCGAACGCGGCGGCCACCCCGTCGTGCGCAAACCCATGATGCAGTGGCTGCTCCGCATCACCGCCTATGCCGAACGCCTCCTCAACGACCTGCAAGAACTCGCCTGGTCAGACGCCATGAAGAAAATGCAGTCCAATTGGATCGGCCGCAGCGAAGGCGCCCAAATCTTCTTCCCCCTCGCCGGCAGCGAACAAAAAATCGAGGTCTTCACCACAAGGCCCGATACCATCTTCGGAGCCACCTTCATGGTGCTGGCTCCCGAACATCCCCTCGTCAAAGAAATTACTACCGAAACGCAAAAAGCCGAAGTCGAAAAATACCTCGACTACGTCAACGCCCGCTCCGAACGCGAACGCCAGGCCGAAAAAAACATTACCGGTGCTTTCACCGGCGCTTACGCCCTTAATCCCCTGCTGCCCGCCGACGACCCCCGCGCCAAAATACCCGTCTGGATCAGCGAATACGTGCTGCCCGACTACGGCACCGGCGCCATCATGGCCGTCCCGGGCGAAGACGAACGCGACTTCCGCTTCGCCCAACACTTCGACCTGCCCGTCATCGAAGTCGTTGACAAATCCCAATACCCCGAAGCCGAACGCGGCGACAAAGTCGGGCGCATGATCCATTCCGACCTGCTCAACGGCCTCGAAGTCAAAGACGCCATCCCCCGCATCATCGAAGAAATCGAAAAACGAGGCCTCGGCCAAAAACGCATCACCTATAAACTGCGCGACGCCATCTTCTCGCGCCAACGCTACTGGGGCGAACCCTTCCCCATCGTGTACGATCCCGAAGGCGTCGCCCACCCCCTCGACGAAAGAGAATTGCCGCTCGAATTGCCACCCCTCGACGATTTCAAACCGGCCTCCGACGGCCGCTCCCCCCTCGCCCGCCTGACTGATTGGGTCAACCTGCCCAACGGCTACCGGCGCGAAACCGATACCATGCCCGGCTATGCAGGCTCCTCCTGGTACTTCCTCCGCTACATGGACCCCCACAACGACCAGAACTTCGCCTCCCCCGAGGCGCTCAACTACTGGCGCGATGTGGACCTCTACGTCGGCGGTACCGAACACGCCACGGGCCACCTCCTCTACTCCCGCTTCTGGCACAAATTCCTGCACGACCTCGGCTATGTGCCCACCAAAGAACCCTTCAAAAAACTCATCAATCAGGGCATGATCCAGGGCGTCATAGAATTTGCCTACCTCCAAAAAGAAAAAGTCAACGGCTACAGCCGCTTCGTCTGCGCACGCCTGGCAAAAATGGAGCCCGAGCACGAATTTGCCCACATCCCCATACCCATCCAATTCGTCAAGGATTACGGCACGGAAGCCTCTTACCTCGACACCGAAAGCATCGAAAAATTCATCCAATGGCGCCCGGAATTCAAAGACGCCATCTTTGAATGCGCCAACGGCATTTACCACAAAGGCACCTTCACGCCAAAAAACGGAGCTGCCGGCAGCCACCTCTTCACGCATTCCGAAACGGGCAAAATGTCAAAGCGCTACCACAACGTCGTCAATCCCGACGATGTCATCGAGCGCTACGGCGCCGACTGCTTCCGCATGTACGAGATGTTCCTCGGCCCCGTTGAGCAATCCAAGCCCTGGTCCACTAAGGGCATAGACGGCGTCTATAAGTTTCTGCGCCGCTTCTGGCAAATGTTCTTCGACGAGCAGGGCCGGTGGGCCCTTACCCAAGAGCAGCCCGACAAAAAAGAGCTCAAGGCCTTACACGCAACGCTCAAAAAAGTCTCCGAAGACATCGAGCGCTTTTCTTTCAACACCTGCGTCAGCGCCTTCATGAGCCTGGTCAACGAATTGCGCACCCTCAAGACCCGCAAACGCGCCATCCTCGAGCCGCTCGTCATCGCCATGGCTCCCTTTGCGCCCCACATCACCGAAGAGCTGTGGCATCGCTTCGGCCACGAGAGCAGCGTCCACCTGGCCGACTTCCCCGCCATAGACGAGTCGTATCTCGTCGAAGACACCCTCGTCTATCCCATCAGCATCAACGGCAAGCGGCGCGCCGAGGCCGAGTTTCCCGCACAGGCCGACAAGGCCACCATCGAGCAGGAAGCCTTAAAACTCGAAGCCATCCAAAAATGGATCGAAGGCAAGCCCGTCAAACGCGTCATCGTAGTCCCGGGCCGCATGATCAACATCGTAGTCTAAGCCCCCAGCAAACGGGCCAGCTCCCGCAAGTCGCGGCAGGCAAAATCGGGCTGCTGCTCCAAATCCTGCCAAGCCTCCTCCTCATCGAAGCGGGTAAGCACACGCGCCGTCTTCATACCCAGATTTTGCCCGAAAAGAATGTCCGATACCGAGTCGCCCACCATCAGGCTTTCGCCAAATGCTACCCGTGGGAAATCCCGCTTCGCCCGCAAAGCCAACTCAGGCGCAGGCTTGCGGCAATTCCCCGGCTTATCTCTCAAATCCGGACAGCAATATATGGCATCAATACGGATACCGGCTTTCGCCAAATGCCCAAGCAAATGCTCATGCACCCGCTGCAAGTCCGCCTCGCTCATCAACCCCTTCCCAACCCCCTGCTGATTCGTAACAATAAAGGTATAGCGAAACAAAGACTGCAAAAGCCGCAAACCCTCCTCCACCCCCTCCAAAACCTCCAAGTCCGCCGGATCAGCAACATAAGCCCCCGGCAAACGCGCATTCAACACACCATCGCGATCGAGAAAAAGAGCGGAGAAAGTGGATTTGTGCTTTGATGACATTTTTTTGCTGTATGGGCAGACCCATGTGTCTGCCCGTATGTTTAGCGTTTAGCGTTATCGCTCAATGATCATAGGTTGCCCCAAAACTAAGGTTTTTTCATAAATGGTTTGCATTTACAACGCCCTTCGACTCCGCTCAGGACAACGTCCTTCGACTTCGCTCAGGGGGGCAGTTCTACTCAGGGGAGGTCAAATTTTTCCGTTATCGGTTGTCAGAATACGGGCTTCTTAGCGTCTTCAATCCCAAAGTTCGGCAGAGGAAGGCAGCTATAGTCGCTAAATTGCATTTCCTAAGGGACCTGATTTTTCCTTGCGTCTTCGCGAGAAATAAAAGACGTGACGAGCGTGACGAACGTAACAAACGTGACGCGTGACGAGCGTGACAAACGTGACGGGATACAGGCTTAAGAGCGGAGTTGTAAATTTACCACGGAGTACACGGCGCCCACGGAGTGTTCACGGAGAGGGTGTTTCCATTCTCCATTTTCCATTCTAAGAGGCCGGCTCGGGGGTCTTCCTTCGTCAGCTCCCCGATCCTAACCGACAAACGATTTGTCCGATTCCACCGATTCAACCGATTCCACCAACAACTCACCAACGGGCAGACACATAGGTCTGCCCCTACATACCATCCGATTTCACTGACAACGGACAACCGATAACAGACAACAGACAACTGTCAACTGTCAACCGTCAACTTCAAACAACAATCTCTCAACCTCCCCACAAAGCACATGCCCAAAAAAGATATGGCACTCTTGTATGCGTGCTGCATCTGTTGAGGGAATGCGAAGCGTGTAGTGGCAGAGCGAGGCCAGTTCCCCTCCGCTTTCACCGCTCATGCCGACGACGGTCATCCCCAGTTCGCGGGCTTTGCGGGCGGCGGCGAGGATGTTGGGCGAGTTGCCCGAAGTGGAGAGGGCAAAGAGGAAGTCGCCCTCCCGTCCGGCGGCCTCTACCATGCGGGCATACACCTGCTCATAGCCGTAATCATTGGCCACGGCAGTCAGGAAAGAGGTGTTTACATGCAGCGCTTCGGCAAACAAGGGCGCCCGCTCCATGTAAAAGCGACCCGACAGCTCCGCCGCAATGTGCTGGGCATCGGCGGCACTGCCGCCATTGCCACAGAAGAGCGCCTTATGTCCTGCTTTCAAAGCAGTGGCCAGCCGCTCACTCAGCTCCGCCCACATCTGCAAAGTGGCCTCGTCTTTCAACAGGGCTTCCTTAATGGCCATGTTTGTTTGTAAGGCGGATTTTATTGGGTGCATGCTTTTTTTTAGTTTACCGTTCGCAGTGGACAGTTTACAGTTTTTTTTTATTGGGTATTCGGTGATTGGTGGGTTTTTGTTTAGTGTTTAGCGTTTAGCGTTTAGTGTTTAGC
>WGBN01000149.1 GCA_015494245.1 Saprospiraceae bacterium
GGCTACGCCATTGCGATAGTTTACGCCATAAGTGGCATAGATCTCGGCACCGGAATTACCGATGGGGAAACCTGCGTTGATGAAAGCCGAAGCATTGCGCACGGCAGAGTTACCGATTTCCATGACTTGATGCTCGGCAAAGCCGTTTTCCTTCTGCAGGGTGCTATAGAACTCTTCCAAAGGCAAAGCATTGTCATAACCGGCCGGATAAACAGAGCCGGTATAGTTGCCGGAGCGGTTGGTCGAAGCGCGGTTGTAGTATTCGCCCGTTACATTGACCCAACCACTTTTGCCTACGTCAAAGCCAAAGTTGGTAGAGACTTTGTAAGTCTGACCATCGCTATTAAAAGTCGGAATCAAAGAATCCGGAACGACGCCGGCAGCTCTTTTCGGGCCATTGAGGAAGTTGGGCAGGTTGGTTCCCGTTTCCACATTGACAGTAGCTGTGTTGGTGGATTTCTTCAGGACGATGTTCATCACACCGGCGATGGCATCAGAGCCATACTGAGCGGCAGCGCCATCGCGCAGGATTTCAATGCGATCAATGGCAGCAGCGGGAATGGTGTTGAGGTCAGTACCTACCGAACCACGGCCTACCGTACCGTTCACGTTCAGCAAAGAGCTGGTGTGGCGGCGCTTGCCATTGAGCAGTACCAGGGTTTGGTCAGGACCCAAACCGCGCAGGGTGGCGGGGTCAATGTGGTCCGTACCGTCAGAGATGGTCTGAGGCGTACTGTGGAAAGAAGGTGCAGAATACTGCAACATCTGCGTCAGCGGTGCAGGCGGGTTCGTGCTCAGCGCTTTGGCGCCAATCACATCCACCGGCACGGCTGTGGTCAACTTGGTACGTCCGCCGGAGCGGGAACCCAAGACCACCACGGCATCCAGAGACTCACCGGCTACCAGGACGACATCAATGACGTCAGAGGCGCCAATAGGCACTTCCTGTGAAGCATAGCCTACATAGCTAAACACCAAAGTCTCAGCGCCTGCAGGCACTTCAAGGGAGTACTTTCCGTCATAATCGGTAACAGTACCGGTCATCATGTCCTTGACCCAGACCGTAGCCCCGATGAGCGGGCTGCCATCGGAAGCCGTTACTGTTCCCGAAATGGTGCGTTGGGCCTGTAGGGCAAAGCCCATGCAGAGCACTGCAACGGTTAGGAGTAATAAACGTTTCATAAAACAAATGTTTTGGTTAAAAAATGTCAGGCTGACTCCATGTTCCTTACCGGTTTATACCTGAAGCAACAAGTCAACCTTATGCCCGCCATTTTGTCAAAAGGCAAGCTCTTGTTCTCATCAAAATTGCAGGGATCATCTCCCGGCCCGTGTCTTTACAGACTTCAGGGGGAGTCAAACGCTCTTGGTTTTAGTCAACCAAATCACAGTTTTTGGGGTGCAGAATGCCTTTTCAGCAAGGCGCAAAGTGAATTCCTGTTGTTAATCCCTGAACAAAATACGCGTTTTCACCTGCCCAAAATGCTGCCGCAAAAAAGTCTGCACCAACAGCTCGACAGGCGATATCAAAGGCGTTTAAAAGCCACTTTGACGCGGTAAAGCTAAGAACTTTTCGGAATATGTCAAATAAACGTCACATTTTTTCGCGGGAATCCGCCTCAAAAAAGAGGTCAAAGGCCCAAAAACAAAGAGGCCAAGCGGTTTTGTCCCAGATAGAATTTAGATATCTTTGTCCGTGAAAAAGACATCATCTCTCTATCCCCACAGGCATCAGGGAAGGGAAGACCTCAACCTCAAAGCTCGAAACAAAACCTTATGGACAGCATCCTCTTCTCCGTAGAAAACGGCATCGCCACCATCCGTCTCAATCGCCCCGAGGTCTATAACAGCTTCAACCGCGAAATGGCGCTGCTCATGCAGCAATACCTCAAAGAATGTGCAGAGGAAGGCAAAGAGGGCCCGCCCGAAATACGGGCAATCGTCATCACCGGCGAAGGCAAAGCCTTTAGCGCCGGCCAGGACTTGCAGGAAATCGTGGCCGAAAACGGCCCGGATATTTCCACCATCCTCTCCGAGCACTACAACCCCATCGTACAACTCATTCGCAAACTGGAGAAGCCCGTCATCTGCGCCGTCAATGGCGTCGCCGCCGGAGCCGGCGCCAACATCGCCCTGGCCTGCGACATCGTCCTCGCGGCAGAATCGGCCTCCTTCATTCAGGCTTTCAGCAAAATCGGCCTCATCCCCGATAGCGGAGGCACTTTCTTTTTACCGCGCCTCATCGGCCTCCAAAGGGCCACCGCCCTCATGATGACCGGAGAAAAAGTGCCGGCCAAAGAAGCGCAAAACATGGGCATGATCTACCGCGCAGTCCCCGACCGAAAACTCATGAGCGAAACCCTGGCCCTCGCCACCCAACTGGCTCAAATGCCTACCAAAGGGCTGGGCCTCACCAAGCGCGCCCTCAACAGAAGCTTGGAAAGCACCCTCGACAAACAACTGGCCATGGAAGAAGAACTCCAAATCTCCGCCAGCCAAACCCACGACTTCAAAGAGGGCGTCCAAGCCTTCCTCGAAAAACGAAAACCCGACTTCAAAGGCCAATAAAAAAAGAGGGCCGCCCCACAGGCAGCCCTCCTCAACATGCTCTTTCTTGCTTCTTTTTTTGTCGGCGGCAGCAACAAGCTTGGGAGCCCGATGATACCGAAATTAAACATGCCGTATAATGTCGCTGACCGCCGACAAAAAAAGGCCGAAAGACAAACGCAAAGCAAAAGCATACCTCCCAAATAAGCAAAATCAACAGGCAACTTTAAATCAACTTTAACCAAAAAACCACAGAAAAGGGGAAATGTTAAAAAACAAGCACCTCGTAACCACCTGATTTTCAGCGAGTTGCGAAATGTTAAAATCCCCTCGAAAAGCAAAAGTGAAATTTTAACACTTTAAAACACTCCCTTTCTGATGCCGAAGAGAAACACTTTCACGCCCGCCCAATACGTAGAAGGCATTTTGCGAGGCGACCGCATCATGCTGGCACGGGCCATGACCCTGGTCGAAAGCGCCAGGCCCGAACACCGCAAAGCAGCCGCCGAAATCATAGACCGCTGCCTCCCTCATGCCGGGCGCTCCCTGCGCATAGGCATCACCGGCACACCGGGGGCGGGGAAAAGCACCTTCATCGAAGCCTTTGGCCTGGAGCTTATCGCTCAGGGCCATCGCCCTGCCGTGCTCGCCATAGACCCCTCCAGCCGAATCAGCGGAGGAAGCATCCTCGGCGACAAAACCCGCATGCAACAACTGGCCGCCGACACCCGCGCCTTCATACGCCCTACACCGGCAGGACGCGCCCTCGGCGGCGTAGCTCCCAATACCCGCGAACTCATCTTCCTCTGCGAAGCCGCAGGCTACGACCGCATCCTGGTCGAAACCGTAGGCGTGGGACAATCCGAAACAGCCGTACACTCCATGACGGACTTCTTCCTCCTCCTCCTCATCCCCGGCGCAGGCGACGAACTGCAGGGCATCAAGCGGGGCATCGTCGAAATGGCCGACCTCATCGCCATCAACAAGGCCGATGAAGAACGCATCAAAGCCGCCCAACGCGCCCAAAAAGAGTACCAGCGCGCCCTGCACCTCTTCCCGCCCAAAGAAAGCCAATGGACAGCCCGCGTCATTACCATCTCCGCCCTCTACCGCAAAGGCATTGAAGAAGTTCGCCAAATCACCGAAGCCTGGCAAAAACAAATGCAAAACTCCGGCTTCCTCGCCCAAAACAGACAGCGCCAGGCCATCCACTGGCTGCACGAACGCATAGACCTCGCCCTGCGCGAACGCTTCTACCAACACCCCCACATGAAAGCCGAACTGCAAAAAACAGAGCAAAAAGTAGCTCAAGGCAAATGGTCCTCCCTCAAAGGAGCTGAGTATCTACTGCAGATTCTGTTTGAAAAAACATAACTTTGTTCTACAATGGCTCATGAAGTCTTGGGGAGACCTTCACCATAAGGCTGCCCGCCTCCTTTGGAAAATGGGGTGTCAAGTTGGACTGGCTTAAAAATCCGCGAAGACCTGCGTCATCCGCGTCATCCGCGTTCTATCACGTCCTACTTGCCGAAGCCCGTCTGCCTGCCGATGCCTCGGCGCAGACAGGCTGAAGGGGACGCCCCTTCGACTCCGCTCAGGGGACGCCCCTTTCTTCGGAAAACCCTAACTTTGCTTCCATGAAAAAACACGCTGAGCTCACACGCCCCCAAGGTGGCCATTTTGCCCGTTGGGAATGGGCCATCACAGGCACGCCCTGCTCCGAAGTCAAGCATTTGGCGAAAGCCCTCATCGAAAAACTCTCCGGCGAACTCGCCTGTGCCTACATAGACGCCGACCATCACGCCACGCCCCTGGGCGAAACGCCCCTCGCCTCCGGAGCCCGTGCGGCTTATACCGACAAAATCGCCTACAACCAATGGGTTTTTGCCAAGCCCGAAGGCTCCAAAGAAGGCGCCGAACCCGACTACAAAAGCCTGCGCTTCCGCCAAATGCTCTCGGCTTGCGACCTGG
Source organism: Saprospiraceae bacterium (assembly GCA_015494245.1). GTDB lineage: Bacteria > Bacteroidota > Bacteroidia > Chitinophagales > Saprospiraceae > WGBN01. Next base: position 4,519 of record WGBN01000149.1, read on the forward strand.
CCATCGTCAACGGCAACCACTTCCGCGCACAGCGCCAACTCGTCGTCATAGACTCCCGCAAACGCGATTCCCTGCAGCGCAAACTCGACCGCCTCACGGCCGTGGATGCCCTCCTCTTCGCAGAGGGTGAAAGCGACATCCCCGACTACCTGCGCCAACACCTGCCCCAAGCCGACAGCCTGCCGCGCTTTTCCCTGCAGGATGCCGAAGGCATGGCAAGCCTGCTGCGCTCCAAAATCGAGCTGCCCCCCGTCTATGGCCTGCTGCTCGTAGGTGGCCGCAGCCGCCGCATGGGACGCGACAAAAGCCTGCTCAACTACCACGGCAAACCCCAACGCGAATACCAATACGAACTGCTGGAAAAAGTGCTCGGCGCCGGCAAAGTCTTCCTCTCCTGCCGCCCCGAACAAGCCCCCGAAATGCCGCAAGGCATGCAACTGCTGCCCGACAGCTTTCTCGAGCTGGGGCCTTATGGCGCCATTTTATCTGCCTTTCGGCAAAACCCAAACGCCGCCTGGCTGGTCATGGCCATAGACCTGCCCCTGGCCGGCGAAGAAGCTCTGCGCTACCTGCTCCAACACCGCCGCCCGGGCAAGGCAGCCACGGCCTTCCGCTCACCCCTGCCTCCCCACTTCCCCGACCCCCTGCTC
>WGBN01000150.1 GCA_015494245.1 Saprospiraceae bacterium
CGCACACAGCTCGTGCTCGATGACTACGCTGTCGGGGTCTATCTCATTGCCCGCCTCATCCGTCCAGCTAACCATGAGGGAATCGCCGGCGGGGAAAACTTCGTAAGTCAGATCAAAGGGCTCGCCGCTGCAGACGGTCAGGTCTTCCAGTTCCTGGAGGGTGGGGCAAGTTTCACAGACAGTAAACACTTCTATATCACCACCGAGGCCTTTGGCATCCCAATCGGGATTTGGAGGGATGTAGTTAATGACACCGGCCGGAGCAACCGGATTGAATAAAGAGCCAAACTCATAGGGCGGAACAACTATGATACCGTGATTGTTTCCGGGAAACAAAAAATCAGAACCGGAAAAGGCAAAGCGCAGTTCTTCTTCATTGTTCTCATAAACAGCGACGCCTCCATAGCCTGAAAAGTTTGCCAGACTACCTTGGTTGATATAAATAACCCCCATAGAACTATTGAAAGACGGCATGGCCAACATTTCATAATATCCCCCATAATTCATAGAAGTAGTGATGTCGGGCCCACAGCCCATGCGTATGCCCGCTATCAAATCTCCATCTGGTGTAAAAGCCAGGTCTGAGACGCACATCCAATCTACAGCGAACCCATCGAGATACTGAAACTCATACTTCATCGTTTCGCTGCCTACATAGTTGTCCCAGCTGGCTCCGGGCGGCAGGGAGCTGTTGTTTACCGTGCCGGAAAAACTGCCATCGGCATTCAGATGGATGGTATAAAGGCTCGGCTTATTTTGATAGAAATCGCCAAAATTCCCAAAAAACAAACGAGAGCCATCCGGAGAGACGGCAATACCATAGGGGATGTCATTGAAGTCAAAGGGAGGGCCGGGGGCCCCTGTATCATAGTCGAAAGGATCGTAAGAATCCAGGATGTTGCCCTCAATATCCACCCGATAGATACGCCCGTCTTCAAAATTGGTGATGTAAAATTGCTTGTTCTCTGCATAAAAAGCGAGGTTACCCAAGCCCGGACCGGTAAAACGACTGATGGTATAACCTACCTCACAACTATAATTCGAAAAAGCATAAGCCTGTTGTGGCAATACGACAAAAGGCTCCGGCTCTCCCGTAATGGCATCTATTTTATAAACCGTCCCGGCAGCATTGAGGTCATCGGCGCCACCACCAATGTCTCCATAGCGCATCACGGAATGATAAACCCAAAAGGAAGAGGAATAGTTGGAAGAAGCGGCCGCATAGACATTGCCCTTATGGTCCACAGCCAGGCCAAAGACATTGCCTATGGAATCTATATGCCAGGCCGGATGATGATACATGGCCTGTTGCGGGGTAACGTCCAATCTTCCTGCAGCCGGCAAAGCTCCGTTCAAGTTTATCAAACCAAGGGTGTAACGCATGGGAACAGGCAATTGCGTAAGTGTCCCGCAAGTTACAGCAGCTATACCGGGAATCATGATCCCCCCGCAAGTCGTATCGGCTTCCCAGGGCAAATCAGCGGGCGGCTGGGCATGGATGTACAAAAAAGCATTCAGCAGGAAAAAAAGGAGAAATAACTTTTTAAAAGATCGTATAGCTTTCATCAGAATTCATGTTTATTTCCAAATCAAACTTTTTAAGCCTGCCATTTGGGCTGCTTGTGCCGCCTAAGCTACGAGCATGCCCAAGCAAGTCTGATTTGGAAAAGCCAAACTTTTGGGTTTAGTGTTTTAGCGACTTGCTCGCTAAAACCTATCTTTGGGTAAAAAAACAACCCGAAGCAAAGTTAAAGGACAAAAAACACAGAACAGCAGTCTTTAAAAAAGAAAAACTGGCAGGTATTGGACAAAAGCGTAAAAAACAAGAGATATTGTCATCTCCGATACACAATAAACACAAACACTCACATCTCCTTCAGCGAAGCTTCTACAAAAGCCACAAAGAGCGGGTGCGGATTTTCCACTGTGCTTTTGAGCTCGGGATGAAATTGGACGCCTACGAACCAGGGGTGATTTTGGAGTTCGACGATTTCCACCAGGCCGGATTCCGGATTGATACCGGTGGCTTTGAGGCCGGCTGCCTCCATTTGCTCGCGATAGGCATTGTTGAACTCATAGCGATGGCGATGGCGCTCGCTGATTTGCGTAGTCCCATAGGCCTTTGCGGCGAGGGAGTCTTCAGCCAGCACACAGGGGTAGGCACCGAGGCGCATGGTACCACCTTTTTGGGTGATTTTTTTCTGCTCCTTCATCAAGGCAATGACGGGGTTGGGAGTCTCGGCATTTATTTCAGTGGAGGCGGCGTCCTTCAGCCCCATGACATTGCGGGCAAACTCCACCACAGCGCACTGCATGCCGAGGCAGATACCAAAGAAAGGCAGTTTTTTCTCGCGGGCATAGCGAATGGCACGCAACTTGCCCTCAATGCCCCGTTCTCCAAAGCCCGGAGCGACGAGAATGCCGTGGATGTCTTTGAAGATTTTCCCCGGGTCTGCATCCGGCGCTTCCAGCTCTTCGGAGTGAATGGGTACCACCTCTACCCTGCAATCGTTGGCAGCGCCGGCGTGGATGAAGGACTCGTAAATGGATTTATAGGCATCCTGCAATTCGTTGTACTTTCCCACCAGAGCAATGCGCAATTGGCGCGAAGGATTTTCTACTTTATGCAAAAATTCCTTCCACACCTGCAGGTCGGGCTCCTGCCGCATGGGCAGTTTGAACTTGCGCAGGACCAGCTCATCCAGGCCTTCTGCCTGCATGTGCAGGGGCACGTGGTAAATGGTTTTGGCATCTATGGCCTCGATCACGGCATCGTGTTGGACGTTGCAAAAGAGGGCCAGTTTTTTGCGCAGGCCTTCATTCAGCGGATATTCCGTGCGGCAGACCAGCACATCCGGTTGTACACCTGCATTTTGCAGTTCTTTGACGGAGTGCTGAGTGGGTTTGGTCTTCAGCTCTTTGGCAGCCCGGAGGTAAGGGATGAGCGTCAGGTGAATGACGAGGCAGTTTTCGCTCCCCAAAGCCCATCTCATTTGCCGCAAGGCCTCTAAATACGGCAAGGCCTCGATATCTCCCACGGTGCCTCCCAACTCGGTGATGACGATTTCATGCTCGCCGCTTTGCCCCAGCAACTGCACCCGCCGCTTGATCTCATCGGTGATATGGGGCACCACCTGCACGGTTTTTCCGAGGTAATCTCCCCGGCGCTCCTTTTCGATCACGGTTTTATAGACGCGGCCCGTAGTCACGTTATTGGCCTGTGAAGTGGGTCTGTTGAGGAAGCGCTCGTAGTGACCCAGGTCCAGATCCGTTTCGGCCCCGTCATCTGTAACATAGCATTCGCCATGCTCATAGGGATTGAGCGTGCCCGGATCCACATTGATGTAGGGATCGAATTTCTGGATGGTTACTTTGAAGCCCCGCGCCTGCAGCAGTTTGGCCAAAGAAGCGGCAATGATGCCTTTTCCGAGGGAAGAAGTTACCCCGCCCGTTACAAAGATGTATTTACTCATAACGGGGTGTAAAGGTATGAAAAAAGAGCGAAACGGTGCTCTTAATTCACGTAAATCCGCGTTCTATTGGCTACTTTGGCCTTAATAGAACGCGGATGACGCGGATTGTGCGGGTTTCCGCGGGTTTTAATTGGTTCACCTTGAGCTCCCTGGCTCCGAAAAGAGGCGGAGGCTCCCTTCAGAGGTTGGGGGCGAGTTCGACCCCCTGCCTGCTGGTGAGTGAGCAGGGCCGAACTCCGATGCCTCGGCAACAGGCAGGCTGAAGGGGCGGGCCTGCCTGCCGATGCTCCGGCAGCAGGCCCGCCCGCGTTCTTTGGGGAGCAGCTTGGCAAATCCTTTTAAGATTTCATAAAAGGATAGCGATAATCCTTAGGCGGCACGAAGTTTTCCTTGATGGCGCGGGGCGATGTCCAGCGATAGAGGTTCAGCACGGAGCCGGCCTTGTCGTTGGTGCCTGAGCCCCGGGCTCCGCCAAAGGGCTGTTGGCCGACTACGGCGCCGGTGGGCTTGTCGTTGATGTAGAAGTTGCCCGCAGCATAGCGCAGTTTGTCGGTAGCCAGTTGGATGGCGGCACGCTCGCGCGCAAAAACAGAGCCCGTCAATCCGTAAGGCGAGGTGTCGTTGAGCAGGTCCAAAGTCTCCTCAAAGCGCTCGTCTTCATAGACATAGATGGTGAGCACGGGGCCAAAGATCTCTTCGCACATGCTGCGGTATTTGGGGTCTTTAGCCAGCAAGACCGTTGGCTCGATGAAGTAGCCTTCGGATTTGTCGTAGCCGCCGCCGTAGAGCAGTTCTACATCCGGACTGGCTTTGGCTTCGTCTATGTAGGCGGTGATTTTGTTGAAGGCTTTTTCGTCTATCACGGCATTGAAGAAGTTGGAAAAATCTTCAGGCGGCCCCATTTTGATGGACTTCAAATCGTCCAGCAGGCCTTCTTTGATGGTGGGCCAAAGGCTTTTCGGAATGTAGCTGCGCGAAGCTGCCGAGCATTTTTGCCCCTGGTATTCAAAGGCGCCGCGCGTCAGAGCTGTAACTACGGCTTCGGCATCGGCGCTGGGATGCACCATGACGAAATCTTTGCCGCCCGTTTCGCCCACGATGCGGGGGTAGCTCTTGTACTGAGAGATGTTGTTGCCAATGGTTTTCCAAAGGTGTTGGAAGGTGCTCGTGCTTCCCGTAAAGTGCAAGCCTGCAAAATCCGGATGGGAGAAGATGATATCTCCTGCCACAGGCCCCGACACGAAAATGAGGTTGATGACGCCCGGAGGCAAGCCCGCAGCCTCGAAGATGTCCATGATGAGCGCGGCAGAGTATATCTGACTGGCAGCGGGTTTCCAGACGACGGTATTGCCCATGAGGGCAGGCGCCGAGGGCAGGTTTCCGGCAATGGAGGTGAAGTTGAAGGGCGTCAGGGCAAAGACAAAGCCCTCCAGGGGGCGGTACTCCATGCGGTCCCAGATGTTTTTGGCGCTTTCGGGCTGCTCTTCGTAGATCTGCGTCATAAACAAAGCGTTGAAGCGGAAGAAATCCGCCAGCTCTGCTACGGCGTCAATTTCCGACTGATACGGATTTTTGGATTGGCACAGCATGGTCGCGGCGTTCATTCTTGCGCGATAGGGGCCGGAGATAAGGTCGGCAGCTTTGAGGAAGACGGCTGCCCGCTCCCACCAGGGGGTCTCTTCCCAGCTTTTTTTGGCTTTCATGGCTGCGTTGATGGCCATTTTTACATGCTCGGCATCGCCCTGGTAGTACAGGCCCAATTCGTGCTTGAGGTCGTGAGGAGGGTGGATTTTCACGGCTTGGTCTGTAAAGACCTTTTCGCCCCCGATGGTCATGGGGATTTTGCGGTGTTCGGAGCGTAATTGTTTCAATTCAGCCTGGAGGGCTGCCCGTTCGGGCGTGCCCGGGGCGTAGGAGTAGATCGGTTCGTTTTGGGGATAAGGAACCTGGAAAAATGCGTTTGCCATAGGTCTTGATCGGTTTGTTTGTTTTCAAAAAACAGCAAACGATGCACTTGCCCCTTCCTCCACCCTGCCGGTAAACGGCAGGCCTTCTCAGGTGGGCAAATGCAACACTTGCCGGATGCGTTTAATTTCATATCTCGGAGGCGTCATGCCTTCGGGCAGCGGTTTTTGGCGGGCATTATACCAACAAGTAGCCATACCCATGCGTTGCCCGCCGAGGATGTCGCTGCCCGGATTATCTCCTACTAATAGTACCCGCTCCACAGCCGGATTGTTCAAACGGTCGAGGGTATATTCGAAATAAGCAGGCTGTGGCTTCGCGACGCCGATTTCTTCGGAGATGACGACCGCCTCAAAATACTCCATCATGCCACTCTGCTCGAGGCGGGGACGTTGTACGCGCTTCAGGCCATTGGTAATCAGACTGAGGGAAACGCCCTGTGCTTTGAGTGCGTCGAGCACTTCTTTGGCGCCGTCTATCCAATGTACTTTTTCGGAGAGCCTGTCCAGATATAGGTCATTGAGCGCGAGGGGGTCGTGTTCCAGTTCATGCAATGCCAAAAAATCAGAGAAGCGGCGCCGTTGCACCTCGCGGGGCGATATTTCACCTGCTTCCAGCAGCTTCCAGCAGCGGCGATTGATCTCTTCATATTGGAAGAACAGCCGTTCGTCCGGCTCCATGCCCAAGCCTTCCTCCAGGGCCTCTTCAAAGGCTTCTTTGCTGGAGCGGTCGAAGTCCAAAAGGGTGTTGTCCAGATCAAAGAGGCAATGGGTATAGGGAAAGGCAGTCATGGTTTCTCAGAGTTGAACGGCTTTGGGGATAAAGGCGCGCACTTCATCTAAAGCCCCCACGCGTATGAGTTCGCGCACAATGCTGGAGCTGATGTGCGAATAGGCGGGCCGGCTGATCAAAAAGATGGTATCCACTTCGGCAGCCAGCGAGGTATTCAGTTGCGAGATGGTCTTTTCATACTCGAAGTCCGAGCTGCTGCGCAAGCCACGGAGGATAAAGCGCGCTCCTATGCTGTGGCAAAAATTTGCCGTAAGGCCCTCATAAAAAGTAACTTCCACTCCGGGCTCATCGGCAAATACGGCGCGCAACCAGGCCAATCGCTGCTCCAACTCAAACAAATACTTCTTACCGCTATTAACCCCTATGGCCACGACCAGCTTGTCGAACAGGGGCAAGGCCCTGCGCACCAGGTCTTCATGACCTATGGTGATGGGATCGAAAGAACCGGGAAATACTCCAATGCGCATGGCGCAATGATAAGAAAAAAGCGAAGAAGGCAGGCCCTCTTCGCTTTGATTTTAAGAAACTTCGCGCAAAGTTTGTAAGATGCGCGCCACAATGCGGTAAGGATCAGCATTGGAAGCGGGGCGGCGATCTTCGAGATAACCCTTCCACTTCTCAGCCGTACCCACCGGAATGCGAATGGAAGCGCCGCGATCGCTGATGCCATAGCTAAAGCGGTCAATGGCTTGGGTTTCGTGCAGGCCTGTCAGGCGCATTTCGTTGCCGGAGCCATAGACGGCGATGTGTTCGTTGTGGTATTTGCCAAAGGTTTCGCAAATGGTTTTAAAGTATTCTTCGCCGCCCTCATTGCGCATGCGGGAATTGGAAAAGTTCGTATGCAAGCCCGAGCCGTTCCAATCGCCCTGTACCGGCTTGGGATGAAACTCTACGACCAGGCCGTATTTTTCGGTAGAGCGATGCAGGAGATAGCGAGCCAGCCACAAGTCGTCAGCGGCCCGCTTGGCGCCTTTTCCAAAGCACTGGAATTCCCACTGCCCCAACATCACCTCGGCATTGATGCCCGTGAGCTGTATGCCGGCATCGAGGCAGAGGTCAAAGTGCTCTTCGACGATGTTGCGTCCGGCGCAGTTTTCAAAGCCCACGGAGCAGTAATAAGGCCCCTGGGGACGCGGGTAGCCCTGCTCGGGAAAGCCCAGAGGAAGGCCCCCTTTGGTCAGCACGTACTCCTGCTCAAAGCCAAACCAGCAGTCAGGGTCGTCTTCAAAAGCAGCTCTTGTGTTCGAAGGGTGAGGTGTACCATCGGGATTCAGCACCTCACACATGACCAAAAAGCCATTCTTGCGCGCAGGGTCGGAAACCACGCGCACCGGCTTTAGGAGACAATCCGAAAAATGCCCTTCAGCCTGTTGCGTAGAGCTGCCGTCGAAAGACCAAATCGGCAAATGCTCGATGTCTCCATCAAAAAAATCCATGTCCAAGACCTTGGTCTTGCTTCTCAAGCTCGGCTCCGGCTTGCCGCCATCCAGCCAGATGTACTCAAACTTAAATTTCCCCATTGCTGTTTAATTTTTTGAATGAGTTTAGTTAAAAGAGAAAAGCGACCGGACGACATCGAGTCGTCAGATCGCTTTTCCCAAAGGATATCACAAAATCTTTGCGCTTTGGCATCCGCAAAGATACAAATTTTTTTATTTTTGCACATCCGGACGGAAAAAATTGCGCACAAATTTCAGAAGCATGGGCTTCAAAAGCATTTTTTCTGTCCTGTTGTGCCTCGGCAGCATTGCTTTGCAG
>WGBN01000151.1 GCA_015494245.1 Saprospiraceae bacterium
AAATCGTCTTTCAAGCAGCTCTCACAACCGCCATACAAGCCGGTCCAATCACTGCGACACAAAAGTAAAAACAAATCCCCAAGCCCTGCATTAAGTTTTTGTAAACTTTTCTGCCTTGCCACAAGCACAAAAAAAACTATCTTGTCCCCCCAATACAGACCTATTCGGCCCTGCCGAAGGTGCAGACAAAAAAAATACCATGAAAACAAAGCTATACCTCTCGATCCTCGCAACCCTCATGCCTCTTTTTTTGCTTTCGCAAAACATCACCCAGGTCATCCGCGGCACCGTAGTGGACAAAGAAAGCAAGTTCCCGCTCATCGGCGTCAATGTCGTCGTGGACCTACCCCCCGAAGCTGCTAAAACGACCAATATCACAGGCACCGTCACCGACGAAAACGGCCAATACCGCCTCGAAGGCGTTCCCCTCGGCCGCCAAACCATACGCTTCTCCTACCTCGGCTATGAAGACCTCACCCTCAGCAACATCGTCCTCACCTCGGGCAAAGAAGTCATCCTCAACGTAGAAATGGAAGAATCGGCCGTTTCCCTGACCGAAGTGGAAGTCGTCGCCCGCCAAAGCGGCGAAGCCCGCAATGAAATGAGCACCGTCAGCGCCCGCCAGTTCAGCGTCGAAGAAACCGAACGCTATGCCGGCAGCCGCGGAGACCCCGGCCGCATGGCCTCCAACTTCGCCGGCGTACAGGGCAGTGACGACAGCCGCAACGACATCATCATCCGCGGCAACACCCCCCAGGGCGTGCTCTGGCGACTCGAAGGCGTCAACATCCCCAACCCCAACCACTTCGCCGTGCCCGGCACCGGAGGCGGGCCCGTAACCATCCTCAACAACAAGTACCTGGCCAATTCCGATTTCTTCACCGGAGCCTTCCCTGCCGAATACGCCAATGGCATAGCCGGCGTCTTCGACCTGCGCATGCGCAACGGCAACAACGAAAAATACGAGTTCAGCGGCCAACTCGGCTTCCTCGGCACAGAACTCATGGCCGAAGGCCCCATTAGCAAAGAAAAGCACTCCTCCTTCCTGCTCTCCTACCGCTACTCCACCCTCCAACTCTTCGGCTTCCTCGGCATCAATGTCGGCACCGACGCCATACCCCAATACCAGGACGCCGCCTTCCGCATCTCCTTCCCCACCGCTAAGGGCGGAAACATCGCCCTCTGGGGCATCGGCGGCAACAGCTCCATCAACATCGTCAAAAGCGATCTCGAAGCACCCGAGGAAGGCACCGACCTCTACGCCGAAAACCAGGTGGACCAATACTTCTGGTCTCGCATGGGCGTCACAGGGCTTACCTGGACACAACCCCTCAACGAAAACACCTTCTCCAAACTCACCCTCTCCGCTGCCCATCAGGGCGTAGGCGCCCATCACAAATACATCTTCCGCCATGTGGAAGACGGCAAGTTCGTCTATGACAGCATCCCCCCCGTACTCGACTACACCTTCGCCACCAACACCTTCTCCGCCAACTTCCTCGTCAACCACAAAATCAACAGCAAAGCCAGCCTCAAAGCAGGCCTGCAAACCGACTACTTCGCCTTCAACTTCATTGACAGCGTCCGCGCCGTCCACCAACTACCCGACCAAAGTTTCCAACTCGAACCCTGGCGAAAACGCTGGGACACCCGCAGCAACACCCTGAAACTACAGCCCTTCATCCAGTTCAAATACAAAGCCGGCGCACGCTGGACCCTCACCGGAGGCATCACCTCCCTCTACTTCAACCTCAACAAAAACTCCTTCTCCCCCATCGAACCGCGTTTTGGCCTCTCCTACAAACTCAGTAAAAACCAAAAACTCAACTTCGGCTATGGCCTGCACTCCCAGACCATGCCCTACTACCTCTACTACTACGGCTACGAAACCATCAACGGAGACCCTCAGGAACACAACACCCAAGTCGGCCTGCTCAAAAGCAATCACTTCGTACTGGGCTACGACTGGTATCCCGCTCCCAAAGTGCGCGTGAAAGTCGAGACCTACTACCAAAGCCTCTTCAACATCCCCGTGGAAAACAAGCCCTCCTCCTTCTCCATCGTCAACTCCGGCTCGGGCTTCTTCCGCCTCTTCCCCGACACCCTCGTCAACGAAGGCACGGGACGAAACTACGGCCTGGAACTCACCCTCGAACGCTTCTTCAGCGGCGGATACTACTTCCTCCTCACCGGCTCCTTCTTCGACAGCAAATACCGCGGCAGCGATGGCGTATTGCGCAACACCACCTTCAATACCCGCTTCGCCACCAACCTGCTCGCCAGCAAAGAATTTACCTTCAAAGGCGGCAGCGCCCTCAACATCGGCGGCAAAGTAACCTATGCCGGAGGCCGCTGGTACGGCCCCGTGGACGAAGAAGCCTCCGCCTTCGAACAGGAAGTCGTCTATATAGACGAAACCGTCAACACCCTCCAGTTCCGTCCTTACTTCCGACTCGATGCCAAAATCAGCTTCCGCTGGAACCGCCCCAAAGTCAGCCACGAATTCAGCATAGATATGGTCAACCTCACCAACCACAAAAACATCCTCACCTTGACCTACGTGCCCGACCACCCCAGCGGCAATCCCATCCAGGAAGAATATCAACTCGGCTTCCTGCCCATCTTCTACTACAAAATAGACTTTTAACCCTTTTCCATGCGGGAAGTACCTCGGTACTTCCCGCTCCGGTTAGAGCTAAACCCAAAAAATCGCTATCTTTGTAGCACCAAACAGGTGCAAACGCCACAACAACCAAACAAGCCTCACAAGCGTTTGATAGGCGAAAAGAACAAACGCAAAGGCTCTGCAAAAGGCGAAAAATAGATGACCATGAAAAAAGTTCCTCTATATATTCTGAGTATCTCCAACACCATGGCCCAAAGTCAAAATTTTGCCATCCTCCTCGCAGAAGCAGACGGCTCAAGGCGACTGCCCGTCATCATCGGCATGGCAGAAGCCCAGGCCATAGCCATCGCCATGGAAGGCATAAAGCCCCCCCGTCCACTCACCCACG
>WGBN01000152.1 GCA_015494245.1 Saprospiraceae bacterium
AGCTGTTTTTTAATTGGGCGCTTAGTTGGGCGGGCTTCAGCCCGTCAACTGGTACAGCGGGCTTTAGCCCGCTAACCTTTCACGCGATGCGAAGCGAGCGTAAAATCACATTAGAACGCGAAGCGCCCACATTTCCCTATCTTTGCCCCAACCAAACTTCCAAACCCATGTCAAAACTCCCATACCCTCTCACGCGGTACAGCCATGGCGCCGGTTGCGGCTGTAAGATTGCTCCTGCTGTTTTGGACGATATTTTGGCGGAAGCCGGAAAAAGCAGATTTTACCCCGACTTGCTGGTCGGCAATTCGACTCGCGATGATGCTGCGGTTTATGACCTTGGCGATGGCACGGGTATCGTCAGCACCACGGATTTTTTTATGCCCATTGTGGATAGCCCGGAAGACTTTGGGCGCATTGCGGCGGTGAATGCCATCAGTGACATTTACGCCATGGGAGGCAGGCCGCTCATGGCCATTGCCATTCTCGGCTGGCCGATTGATAAATTACCCACTGAGGTAGCCGGCGAGGTGGTGCGTGGCGGGCGTCTGGCCTGCGAAGAGGCGGGCATTCCCCTTGCCGGCGGGCACAGCATTGACTCGCCCGAGCCCATCTTCGGCCTGGCCGTAACGGGGCGCGTGCCCATTAAACACCTCAAGAAAAACGAGGGTGCCCGCGAAGGCGATTATCTCTTCCTGACGAAGGGCCTGGGCGTGGGTGTTTTGGCGACTGCCCAAAAGCAGGGCAAGGTGAGCGAAGAGCACTTCCTGCTGGCGCGCAACTCCATGGCAACGCTCAACAAGGTCGGAGAACAACTGGGGCAGCAGGAATACGTGCATGCCATGACCGATGTGACCGGCTTCGGCCTGCTGGGCCACCTCAAGGAAATGGTCGAGGCTTCGGACTTGCAGGCGGAAATCGAATTTGACAAGGTGCCCCTGCTCGACGAGCAGGTCATTCATCACTATCTCGACCTCGGCTGCATCCCCGGCGGCACGAATCGAAACTGGAAAAGCTATGGGCAGAGCGTAAGCCCCATAGAAGAGCGCCAACGCCAGGTGCTTTGCGACCCACAGACCAGCGGAGGCTTGCTCGTCGCCGTGGCGCCCGAAGCAATAGAAGATTTCAGGGCGCTCATGGCAAATGCCGGATGGCAGGACATTCAAGCCCTCGGCCGCATGAAAGGGCCGGAGGGCGATTACAGGGTAGTGGTGCGTTAAACCTCTGAGAGAGGGATGCGTCCAAAGGAAGAGGTAGCATAAAAAATGTAATAGAACGCGGATAACGCGGATTGTGCGGGTTTTCGCGGGTTTAAACCAGTTTCACTTGATAGCTTATTTTCCAAAGGTAGCGATTTGTCTGTCGCCAGGCAGGCCTTGTTTTTTGCGACATATGTTCTATCGAAAAACTTAATGAACCATTGTTTTTCTAAATTTTTGAAGATTTTTTGTAAAAAACTCAACCTATGCGCTTTCTCTACACTTTTTTACTGCTTTGTGCTGCGCTTGCGGCACAAGCACAGACCAATGTACGTGCCTGGTATGCCGAGGGGCAGGTCTGGGTGGTTTGGCAATTGGACTTGCCTTTGCCCGAGACTTATGGGATTTATGCCTCTGCGGCGCCTTTTTCCAACATTGCAGATGCCACTTTGCTCGGCAGGCCCTTTTACCTGGAGTATCTGCCTTTTGCGCTGCGTGCGCAGATAGACAGCAGTATGAATTACCGGATTCCCGATGGCATGGGAGGTATCTATGAGCTGGCTCCCAACGAAGGCCTTTTCGTCGCTACGCCTCATCAAGCCGGCGCTATGTACTTTGCCGTGACGGCCTGGGGAGATTCCCTGGTGCAGGAGGGCGTCAACATCACGGATGATGCCGTTCCCTTTAGCTATGACCCTGAGAATGATCCTGTGGAATGCCATTTGCAAACGACCTTGCCCTCGCCTTCCAATCCCGATTACACTTGCCGCGTGTATGTGCTTTGGGCAGATGGCCGGCAAAACTACTGGGAGAGCCGCCCGGATTTTCCGGTCATGGCCAATGCCGCCAAAAACGGCATGCCCTCGCTTTTCATCGCCTGTGTGCCCAATGATTTTGACAATTCCGAGCCGGTGCCCCTGACCATCTGGTTGCACGGAGGGCAGGGTGATGCCCAGCAGTCCGTGCCGGGCAAGCGCAGAATCATTGACATTGATCCCGAGGAGGGCATTTTGGTAGCCCATAACGACGATGTCATTGGCTGGCGCTCGGATGAGCCCCATCTGGGCGGCAAAACCTGGCATTTCGGCTGGCGAAAAAACTGGGACCCCTTTACGCAATTAGATTTGCCTTTGACGACCGATACCGTCATCAACTACACTCAGCGCCGCTATCTTTGGATAGACGAGTGGCTGATTAAAAACTTCAACGTGGACCCCGCGCGCATCAACCTCAATGGTCACAGCATGGGGTCGGCCGGCTGCACAGCCCTGGCGAAGTGCTATCCGTCGCATTACGCTTCGGCAGCCATACACAGCAACGGCTTCCAGGGGCCCGGGACGGTCAATGCGGCCATCGTTTTTGGGAGTGCCAACCAGAATTTCCCCACCAATTTAGTCAATCGGGAGGGCCAGCCCGTGCGTTTTTACGAGTTGTGGAATATCATAGACAACTGTTCGCCGGAGCGCGATTGGCCGCTGATGCGCACCTGGCATGGCAAACAAGATGCCAACGACGCCATGGCCTGGGATGCTGATGTGGTCGAAAATTACCGCGTGGCCGATTCCCTCGGCATGGGTGTGCAAATCTTTTGGAGTGAGCGGGGCCACAACCTGAATACCTCACCCATAGACCACTGGTATCACGGCAATCAGCCTGAGGAGCAAATTGCCTATGACAATACCGATTACGAAGAGGCCCATTTTCGCTCCGATACCTGGCTGCCGGCCTTCTTCAACCATCGCTTAGACAGCCAGGCCCGCGATCCGGGCGATGGCACACCCGGCATCAACGGCAATGGCTCGGGAGACGATTGGGGTACCTGGGGCGGCTATCACCGTTGGAGCGAGCTCGAGGCTTACAGCGATGCCGGCGGGCCGCATATCGAAGGCACCTTTTGGTTGGAGGGAGGAGCTGTTTACGATAACGAAAACTGCCCCATAGACTCCCTGCAGGCCGATTTGTACATCCGCCGCCTGCCCGATTCGCTGAATGCCTTTTGCGGGGCCAATTTGATGTACAGCCTGACTTCCCTCGACGACAATTACGTCGCTACAGGTATGGTGGATTGCGTAGATGGCGAGCTTTTGAAGTTGGAGGACGTACTGCTCTTCCGCAAGGGCATCCGGCGTTTGAGGCTGGAGATTGCTTTGCCGGTTTCGACTTCTTCTGTGGAGGCCCGCACTTTCCGGGCGCTGTTGTACCCCAATCCGGTGGAGGACATCGCCCGCTTGAGCGTAGAGACGGAGGAGGCCGGCCTGGTCCGCCTGGGTTTGTTCGATCTTCAGGGGCGCCGTCTGCTTGAGCAAGCTTACTCCTGCCTGCCGGGCCGCAACGAGCTGGAACTGTCCGTCCAAAATTTGCCTGCGGGCATGTACTTTTTGCAGTTTTCCAATGAGCGGGGAGAAGAGGGCGTTCTCAGAATGCTCGTCCGTTAGCGTGGTGGCGGCGTATGCTGTATGAAAAAGGGGCAGAGATTCTGCACGGAGTCTCTGCCACATTTTCTATCTTTGCCTCCATGAAAAAGATAAACTATCTCTGGATTTTTGCAGTCGTGGCAGCCTTCTTCTTTGTCGGCTGCGATAGTGATTCCAATGGTCACGAGGCCGAAGCGCAAGCCGGCCGGCAAAGTCAAAACACGCATCAGGACGCAGCACAGTCTGCACATGGCGGAATGGGCGGTATAGGGACTTCTGCTTCCGCTCAGAAAACCGCTACCGGCAAGTGGAAAGCCAATCCCGAAACCACCAATGGCATCGAAGCCATGATGACAGCGGTGGGCAGCTTTACGCGGGCCGATGCAGATACCCGTTGCGACAAGATGAAGCGCGTACTTCAGATGAGCTTTGGCGATATCCTCCAACGCTGCACCATGACCGGCGAGGCTCATGAAGCTCTGCACAAATACCTGATGCCGCTCAAAGAGAAGATTGACCGGATTTCCACTACGGATTCGGACCAATGCTTTGAGACGGTGAAAGACATCAGTGAGTATCTCGCCAGGTATTACGACGAGTTCGAGTAGGCATGCCGGCACCCAGGGCTTCTTTTTACGCTCACGGCAAACTGCTGCTCAGTGGCGAGTACTTTGTGCTGGCCGGTGCCCGTGCTCTGGCCTTGCCCGTTCGTTACGGGCAGTGGTTAGATGTTTTTGAGGGCGAAGAAGCGGGCATTTTGCAGTGGGAGAGTCTGGACGAGAAGGGGCGCAAATGGTTGCAGCTGCGCTTTTCCCTGCCCGATTTTGAGCTTTTAGATGGAGCGGCTTCTGCGGAGGCTGTGCAATTGCAGGCTGTTTTGCGGGCTGTAACTGCCTTGCGGGGGGAGGATGCGAGTTGGCTTTTGGACAAGAGGCGGGCTTCAGCTCTGCAGGATGCGGGGCTGCGCGTATGCACGCGCCTGGAATTTCCCCGCATGTGGGGGCTGGGCAGCAGTTCTACCTTTTTGTCTTGTTTGTCGCAATGGGCCGGTGTGGATGCGTATGAGCTTTTGGAGGCGACCTTTGGCGGCTCGGGTTATGATTTGGCGGCGGCTGTGGCCTCTTCGCCTGTTTTTTTTCAGCGCCGGTCTGCTTCTTCGGGTGGCAGGTGGGAGGCGCTTGTGGAGCCTGTTCTTTTGGATTTTCCCTTTCGGGAAATGCTGTACTTTGTGTACCTCGGGCGCAAGCAGAACAGCAGAGCGGGGATTCGTCGGTTTCAGCAGTACAGGGAGCAGATGGACCCGGGGCTTGTGCATCGCATCAGTGAGTTGAGTGAAGCGTTCAGCATTTGCCGAAAGGCAGAAGATTTCAGCGCTTTGATGGTTGAGCACGAAACTCTGGTGGGCAAAGCCCTGGAGATGACGCCTTTGCAGCAAGCGAGTTTTCCCGACTTTCCGGGCACATTGAAATCGCTTGGCGCCTGGGGTGGAGATTTTGCGCTGGCGCTCAGCGCTGAGCCGGAAGAGAAACTGCGGGCATACTTCAACCAACAGGGACTGGGGTTGTTGATTAGCTGGGATGATTTAGTCCTTTGAATATAAACCAATGGTTCATTAAGTTTTTGGTTGCTTAGGCCTTGATAGAACGCGGATGACGCGGATGACGCGGGTTTTCGCGGATTTTTTAGCCGGTTTAACTTCATATCCTGTTTTCCAAGGGAGACAGGTAGCCTAAAAATGAACCATTGTAAATATAAACACTGTATTACATGGCACTTTGGACCTGGTACGATGCGACTGTTAAACGGATAGAGCACATCAGCGTTCACACGCGGCGCTTTTGGGTGGAGCTCGAGGGCGTAGAGGATTTTGCCTTTAAGGCCGGTCAGTTTATCACTGTGGATTTGCCCATTTCGGAGAAGCGCACGGAGCGTTGGCGTTCTTATTCCATCGCCAATCCGCCGCGAGGGGGGAGTGAGCTGGAGCTTTGCATCTCGGACCAGGGCGGGCCGGCTTCCACTTATTTTTTCAAGGAAGTGGAGGTGGGGATGACTCTTCGGCTCAAGGGGCCGTCGGGGGTTTTTACCCTGCCGGAGGACTTGCCGGAGGAGTTGGTCATGGTTTGTACCGGCACCGGTGTGGCGCCTTTTCGGAGTATGATATGGCATTTGTACGACAGGGGCTATGGGGGGCGCGTTCATCTCATTTTCGGCACCCGCTATGCCTGGGACATTTTGTACAGGAAGGAATTTGAGGTTTTGCAGGAAGACTGGCCGGCTTTTAAGTACGATGTGGTCTTGTCGCGCGAGAAGGATTGGCAGGGGCGCAAGGGGCATGTGCACCAGGTTTATCTCGAAGCCTATGCAGAGCCTTCAGATAATCGGCTGTTTTTTCTTTGTGGCTGGACACCTATGATAGACGAAGCTAAAAAGCTGCTCGTGGAAGAACTCGGCTACAAGGCACAGCAGTTGCGGGTGGAGTTGTATGGATGAGAG
>WGBN01000153.1 GCA_015494245.1 Saprospiraceae bacterium
CACATTAGACGCGAAGCGTCCACATTCTATAAGCCCCAAAAAAGCATTTTTCACACTCCATTCTCCATTTTCCATTCTTTCAGTTTTTTCATAGCCTTCAGGTATTGCAGGGCGAGGGGGAGGATTTTGACGCGGCTGTTGTGAGGGTCGTCGGTCCAGGTGACGGGGAGTTCGCAGAGGTTGATGTGGGTCCATTCGGCTACGGCGAGTAGTTCGGTGGAGAAGAACCAGCCGTTGCTTTGGGCTCCGGCTTTGTAGAGATGGGGGTAGATGTCTCTGTGCAGGAATTTGAATCCGCACATGCCGTCTGAGAAATGTATGCCGAGGTAGCGTTTCAGGATGAAGTTGAAGACGCGCGAGCTGATTTCGCGCTTGAGGCTTCGGCCGATGACTCTGGATTGGGGGTGGAGGCGGGTGCCATAGACCAGTTGGCAGCCTTTTTGGGTGAGCATGTCATAGGCCTGGAGGAAGTGCCGCAGGTCGGTGGAGAAGTCCAGGTCCATGTAGCCGATGATGTCGCTTGTGGCTTGTGCCCAGGAAGTTTTGAGGGCCAGGCCTACGCCTCGCTCGGGCAGGCGTAGGAATCGGACTTCCGGGAGTTTTTGGCAGAGTTCTTCTGCGATGCGGGGCGTGTCGTCTGTGGAGCCGTTGTCGGCGATGAGGATGCTCCACTGGCCGGGGGTGGGGAAGTGCTTTTTCAAAAAGGCATGGAGCAGGCGTATTTGCTGCTCCAGCGTTTGGGCCTCGTCGAGGACGGGGATGGTGATTTCGAAGGCTTTTTTGCTTTTGTTTTGTTTCAAGGCGCAGTCGGGTTTGTTTCACCCCTCCAGCGCCATTTTCACGTCTTCTTTGGACTCTATTTTCAGGCCTGTGGGGCGTAGCACAAAGGTATAAGATCCCGGCAATTTTTTGGGATTTTTGCCGGTTTTTCCGCTTTCGGTTACGGCCTGGCGCAGGCGCATCAATTCTTCTTTGGGCAGTTTAGCTATTTGGCCGTCGGGGGTAAGGGCCCAGAGGAGGTTTTCGGACAGCAGGTCTATGGTCAGGCGGGTGTTACGGGTGGCGAGGAAGCGCTGGAGGGTATTTCGGCTTTTGTCGGCCAGATAGAGGGTTTGGTCTTTGACGGCTGTGCCGTCGGGGAGGACGAAATTGGCTTTGATTTCGACCATTTTGGGTACGACGGGGCGGTCGCAATTCCAGATGCCCAGTTCGTTGATGGCGAAGCGGTTGACGACGGGTGTGGGGTGTATTTGTGTGTTTTGCACTGCTTCGGGTTGATTTTGGGCGAGTTGGCGGATTTTCTTTTCGAAGGCTTTGGCGAGTTTTTGCTCTTCGAGGCGGTATTTGTCCAACAGTTCGGCTTTTTGTTGGGCGATGCGTTTTTCGCGTTCCTGCAGGGCTGTTTTGTAGGCTGCCATTTTTTCGCGGTATCGCTGCATGGCGGCGGCATAGTCCGTTTGAGGAACGACGGGAGTGATGAGCAGTTCGAGGCGGGTTTCATTTCCCGAAAGGGTGAGCAAATAGTCGCGTTCGTTCACCTTGTCGAGGGAAGCGTCCTGCCAGTTTTGGGCCAGCTCTTCGGCGGAGGCGTCCTGACCCGGGCTGAGTTGCCAGAGCACTTCGCCGTAGGTTTCTTGTAGTTTTTGCAGCTCGGGATGTTTGGCGAAAGCCGGTTCTTCCTGATCGGGGAGTTTGAAATTGAGGTCGAAGACCAGCTCATTTTCGTCGGGTTGCAGCGGCTTGAGGGGTTTGGGAGGCAGGGGGTAGAGGCTTTCGAGTTGCCGGAGTTCTTCTTCGCGGAAGCGCTGCAGGGCGGTGATTTGCTCTTTGAAGTTTTCCTGTTGCGCATACATGGGGTGCTCGCTATCGAAGATTTGCAGGGCTTCTTTTTGGATTTCCATTTGGTTTTTGCCTCTGAATACCCAGCGGCGGTTTTTGGTATCCAACTTGTAGAGGTTGAAATCGGCGGGGGCTTCGAGGCTGGTGGTGCGCACTTTGGCGGGCAGTTCGATGGAGATGGCTTTGTCGTCGCGCAGTTGGAGGCGGCGGCCGTTTTGCTCGGCATAGACTTCGATCATGCCGGCGGATTCGAGGTGGTATTCGGTGCCGGCCGAGTCGTACATCATGGGGATTCCGGCGAGGAAGAAGTCTGCGTAATCGGTCATTTCGCGAAAGCGGATGAGGACTTCGCCTTGGGCGATTTGTCCTTCGGGGGTTTCAAAGGCCTGGGGCGGGATGTTGAGGCGGGTGCCGGAGCCGGCGGTATAGACGGAGCCTTCTTCGGCATCCAGTTCATAGGAGGAGAAGGGCAGGTCGAGTTCGGGCATGGGCGGTTGTACGTACTCCATGGCGGCGAAGTAGGCTTCCTGCCGCAGTTGGAAGGAGGTGCGGCCGAGCCAGAAGGCATAGATGACCCAGCCGGCCAGCAGGGCTGCGGCGGCGAGGCTGCTCCAGAGGATTCGGCGGGAGCGCCTCGGGGCGGGGTCGTGTTGCACTTCCCATTCGCGATAGCGCTCCAGGAGTTGGTCGAAATCCATTTGCTGACGGATTTCTTCGCTTTCGGGCGTGGGTGGGTTGATGCGTATGTCGTATTTATTCTTCATGTTTCATGGCTTTTTTGAGGCGCTCCAGGGCGCGGTAGGTGCGTACCTTGGCGTTGCTTTCGGTGATGTCGAGTATTTCGGCGATTTCGCGGAAGGGGCGGTGTTCGAAAAAGCGCAGTTCGATGATTTCCAGGTCGGAGGGTTTCAACTCGTTGAGTGCTTGTACCAGGGCGGATTGGAGTTCGTCGCGCAGGAAGGGGTTGACGTGTTCTTCGACCACTTCCTCGCCGAGGCGGAGCAGGTCGGTACCGTCCATGGAGACTACCCGTTGGCGTTGGTTTTGTCGGTAGTGCATGGCTATTTCGCTGCCGGCGATGCGGTAGAGCCAGGCGGAGAAGGGCAGTCCCATGAAACGGTAGCTGTCTAATTTTTGCATGGCCTTGAGGAAGACCTGCTGGCAGAGGTCGCCGGCCAGCTCGGGGTCGGCTGTGCGCTTGAAGATGTAGCGGTAAATGCTTTCGAAATAGCGCTCGTAGAGAGGCCGGAAGTACATGCGGTCGCGCTGAGCGGCCTGGATTTCCTGCCACTCTGCCTGTATTTGCTCCCGGGATGCACTATATGGCCCTTGTCGCTCCATGGTCTTAGAGACGTTTACTGCAAGATTACGACTTATCGGCCATTCTGCCTGCATTTATCAGGAGTGTTTTTGGATATACTGTCTTTATAATGCAGATTTTTAGAAAAGATACAGTTGGGGAGAAATTGAATTCTTCATGAACCATTGTATCTTTGCCAAAATAAAAATGTAAAACGTGGCAGGTAAGACGAGTACCAAAAAGGGGAAGGTTACGCCCCTGATGCAGCAGTATTTCAGGGTGAAGGCCAAGCATCCGGAGGCGATTTTGTTGTTTCGGGTAGGGGATTTTTACGAGACTTTTGGAGAGGATGCCGTTAAGACTTCTGAGGCGCTGGGCATCGTGTTGACCAATCGCAACAACGGGGGCAGCCAGATCGAGCTGGCGGGCTTCCCGCATCACGCTTTGGATATGTACCTGCCGCGGCTGGTCAAAGCGGGCTACCGGGTGGCCATTTGCGAACAGTTGGAGAAGCCGAGTCCGCAGAAAAAAATTGTGAAGCGGGGAGTTACGGAGATCGTAACGCCTGGTGTGGCCATCAACGACCAGCTCTTGGAGCACAAGAAAAACAACTTCCTGGCTTCCATCGCCTATGCGGCCAAGGGGCGCATGGCCTTGGCGCTGTTGGACATTTCCACCGGAGAATTTCTGGTGTCGGAGGGAAATAAGGATTACATAGATAAGCTGCTGCAAAGCTTCCGCCCCTCGGAGGTGCTGGTGCCGCGCGATCGCAAAAAGCAGTTTGAGCAGCAGTATGGCGATGGCTTTTACGTCTTTGGCCTGGAAGACTGGGTCTTTGGCTTCGACTATGCCCGCGAAAAGTTGTTGGGCAAGTTTGAGGTCAGCAGTCTGAAAGGCTTTGGGGTGGAGGATATGGAACTGGCACAGGTTGCGGCCGGAGCCATTTTGCACTATCTCGAAACCACCGAAAACCGCAACCTGAAGCACATCTCGGCTCTGAGGCGCATTCAGGCCGATCGCTACGTTTGGCTCGACCGCTTTACCATCCGCAATCTGGAGTTGCTCTACAGCCAGCATCCTACGGGCGTGGCGCTGCTCGATGTGCTCGACAAGACCGTAACGCCCATGGGCGGCCGCCTGCTCAAAAAATGGGTAGCCCTGCCGCTGACCAATCTGACCGACATCCGCAACCGGCAGGAAGTGGTGGCCTGGTTCGTGGAGGCCGAAGCGGAAACGCGGGAAGCGCCCGAAAACCTCATCCGCAAAATGGGCGACCTGGAGCGCCTCATCTCCAAGGTGCCCCTCGGCAAGATCAATCCGCGCGAGCTGGTACACCTGCGCCGCGCCCTCGAGGCCATGCGCCCCCTCAAGGAGATGCTCTCCGCCACCGGCAACGAACAACTGCGTCGCATGGGCGACTCCCTGCATCTCTGCGAAGCCCTGCACGAACGTATCAGCAAACAGCTCATAGACGAGCCGCCCGTCAATCTCGCCAAAGGCGGCGT
Organism: Saprospiraceae bacterium; assembly: GCA_015494245.1. GTDB lineage: Bacteria > Bacteroidota > Bacteroidia > Chitinophagales > Saprospiraceae > WGBN01. The sequence continues at coordinate 4,645 of WGBN01000153.1, forward strand.
CATAGCCGATGGCTTCGACAGCGAGTTGGACGAGCTGCGCTACCTCGTCAGCCACAGCAAGGAATTGCTCACAGGCATACGCGATCGCGAGGCCGAACGCACCGGCATTGACAAACTTAAAATTGGATTCAACAACGTATTTGGTTATTATCTGGAGGTAACCAACAAGTACAAAGACAAAGACCTGGTGCCGCCGGAATGGGTTCGCAAACAGACCCTCACCAATGCAGAGCGCTACATCACCGAAGAGCTGAAAGAACTCGAACAAAAAATCCTCAGCGCCGAAGAGCAGATTCTAACCTTAGAGCAAAAGTTGTTTGAGGAACTGGTGTTTTTTGTGGCCGATTACATCCAGCCCATTCAGCACAATGCTTTGGTGATTGCGCGTTTGGATGTCCTTTTGGCTTTCGCCAAACTCGCTCAGAGCAATCGCTATTGCCGGCCGGAGCTGGACGAGAGCTTTGTGATTGACATTAAGGAAGGGCGACATCCCGTGATCGAAAAGCAGTTGCCGATAGGGGAGAGCTATGTGCCCAACGACGTTTACCTCGACAGGGAAGAACAGCAAATCCTGATGATCACCGGCCCCAACATGTCGGGTAAGTCGGCCCTGCTGCGGCAAACGGCCCTGATCTGCCTGATGGCGCAGATGGGGTCTTTTGTGCCTGCGAAGGAGGCCCGCTTCGGGCTGTTGGACCGCGTTTTTACCCGCGTAGGCGCTTCGGACAACATCTCTTCGGGAGAGTCCACCTTCATGGTCGAGATGAACGAGACGGCCAGCATCATGAACAACATCTCCGACCGCAGCCTCATCCTCTTAGATGAGATTGGCCGGGGCACCAGTACTTACGACGGCATTTCCATTGCCTGGTCCATAGCCGAGTTTTTGCACGAAAACGGCCTGGCACGCCCCAAAACGCTTTTCGCCACCCACTACCACGAACTGAATGAACTGGCCGGGCGCCTGCCCCGCATTAAAAACTTCAACGTAGCTACCAAAGAGGTGGGCAACAAGGTGCTCTTTTTGCGAAAGCTCAAGCCCGGAGGCAGTCAACACAGCTTCGGCATCCACGTGGCTCGCATGGCCGGCATGCCCCGCTGGATCGTGGTGCGCGCCGGAGAAATACTCCACCAATTGGAACAAAAATCCATAGCCATAGCCGAAGGCGAGGAGGGCGAAGTGCGCGTACAAAAACCCGACACCTCTCAGATTGAGTCTCCCATGGCTCTCCAACTCAGCATCTTCGACACCGTAGATGAAACCGCCGGCCGCCTCAAAGCCGCCTTAACAGAACTCGACCTCAACAGCATGACCCCCATAGACTGCATGATGAAATTGCACGAGTTGAAGAAAATGGTGGAGGCGGAATCGTAGCTATAGGGAGTAGCGTTTGATATGCTTTACTACAAGAGCTTTATGTGGGGGTAAAAATGTCATCTTCGCGACAAATACGTTTTTTCGTGGCATATGTGATGTTTTTTCTGTTAATTTTGTAGCGTTCTTATTTTTAAAATTCAAACAGGGTGACCATGAAATTCTTTAACATTCTTCTCTCTCTCTCTCTCTCTTGTATGCTTTGAACACTTGAATGCTCAAAGTGTCATTTACAGCGATAACTGGGACATTTCGGATTTGACTACTGCCCAGACTGTTCGTTACAACAAAATATTAAATTTTGTTGCTGAAGACAAAATACTGCCAATTGGCATAGACAGCTTGAGCTTCGTTGAAAACAATCGGATTAGCATTGATATCCCTATTTCTACTTGTGATAATACGACTTTTAAGGGGAAGCGGATTGAATATTCTTCAGAAGAGGATTATGAGTGGTATGGGGAATTGGAATATGAAGATACCAGTACTTGTACATGTCGGTACGGTTACCTTCTTCTGCTTTCCAAGGATGGTGAGAAATTTGGCCAGATTAAACTCGAAGAAGAATTCTATACAATAACGGATTTGGGCGAGGGGAAATGGGTGCTGGTACAAGAACCTGCAGATGAGGGGCCATTGCCTTATGAAGCCCAAAACCTTCCTGTAGGTGTGCAGGACTCAACCTTTGTCAGTACAAGGAGTGAAGGTAATTGCACTGTAAAAGTGCTTGTGCTATATACTCCTGCAGCAGATGAAAGAATGGCGAGTATGGAGCAACTCGTAAAAAGTTCCATTGCTATTACCAATCAGGCATTTAGAAACAGCGCTATTTCCACTTGTGAATTGAGACTGGAGTTAGTGGCTATGGAAGAATTTGGGCTTGATGAAACGGCCAAAACCTTTCAGGAGGTATTGTTCGAAGTGAGTTCTTCACCTTCAAATCCGGATGATCCGGATGGGCCGGCCCGAAGAGCTTTTTATCATGCCGATATTGTGGTTTTATTTGTTGATCAATACATTATGGATCCTCAAGAATCAGCTCTTGGTGTGGCATTTCTCGGCCCTTCGAGTACAAATGCTTATGGGGTCGTTAGTGCGCCTCGCAATAATCATTTTGTCTTTTCACATGAAGTGGGGCATTTGCTTGGGGCAAAGCATGAGCCTTGTGATGCAGAAGATGCAGGAGATCATTGCGATGATACCGGTGATTTTGAGCACGCACATACGTGGAGTTACGAAACCGGATGTTGGTGGTCGAAGGAAACTGTTAAGAGGAGAACCATTGAGTATTCTTTGGCTACTGCTGATAATATTCAATACTATTCAAATCCTGATGTAGAGGTAGAAGGCTACTCAACAGGGGTAGAAGGTGAGCGGGACAATGCACAAATGCTAAAAAACAATGCATGTGTGGTTGCAAATTTTGATACGGGCGATGAAAGTCTTGTCGTTACCATAAATGGGCAAAATCAGATGTGTCCTCTTGATAATGCGTGTTTGCAGGCTTCCATATCGGGTCTTCCGGGTCCCTATTCTTACGAATGGAAATTTAGTGCAAGTGGTACTGACTGGAATACGCAAGCAGTTGTTGGTACGACTGATTTTTACTGCTTTTCCATGCCTAATCCCTTGTTTGGCGTAGGCGATGTGGTTTACTTTCGACTGAAAGTAACAGCAGGTAATGGAGAGATCACTTATGCCTATCACAGCATTGAGATTGTAGAAGATGGATATGGCGGATTTGCCTGCTTTAAAATAAAAACTCCGGAAAAGCAGGAGCTTAAAAAGCTACAGGTAGCGCCTAATCCGACGGGCTTGAATTATGTAGATGTCTCTTTCTCTCTACAATCCGAATCGTCCGTTCGTATAGAGATTTACGATACTAAGGGAAATCTCGTCGGGTTTATTGATGAAGGTGTGCAGCCGGCAGGTACATTTGAGACCCGGATAGACCTGAATGGGTTTGTAGAAGGAACGTACTTTTTGCAAGTCAAGACAGATGCTGAATCTGGTCGTCTTCACTTTATTAAATTGCGTTGAGATGAAAAAGTACATCGTTTTTATTTTTGGCTTGTTTGTTTTTTTGAACTCTTGTAGGCCGGATGAAGAGCCGATTGTGATGCCCGATCCATATACTGGAGTGGCTGTGGCAAAGATTAATGGAGAAGAGTTTAATTTTTTTTCTCGGGGCTTATTTTTTGTGCATGGAAGTGATTCGACTTTTTCCTTAGGTCTTAATTACTTCATAGGAGACCAAATTTTGCGGAAACGAATTTCCTTTTCTTATATCAA